>NZ_JBVMWB010000003.1:0-211176 GCF_055635455.1 Paracoccus sp. KKT209 | reverse complement strand
ATCATTCTCCGATATTGATACATGGCAGCATGGTGTCCCGCTTGGAACAGCGTGCGGGTGCCATTGTTCCCTGCAACTTCCGAGGGGCGTTGAAGAGGTCAGGTCCAAAACTGCAACAGGATCGCAGCAGCACCTGGCTTGCGCGGGAACATTGTGTGCCTGCACTTCTGCTGAGCGTTCCTTTGCTGACACCTTCCTTTTACGCCGTGACTCGCTGGACCAAGCAGACGCCACTGTCGATCGAATATTATCCGACGCTGGAAGGGCATCCCACGCGCATGGAAGCCGATAGGGGCGCTCGCCTCGCACTCATGCGTCAGGATATGGAGCCCATTGGTTGATGAAAAGTTCAGGCGACCAGTGGCGACTAAGCAGCCATTGCCAAGGTTGTTTGTTGACACCTATAGTTGTCAGATGGTCGAACTGATTCGAAGTGCTACTTTTGACCGCTGGCTAATAGGTCTCCGGGATCGTCGGGCCCTAGCCCGGATTACCGCGCGTCTCGATCGGCTTGCAGGTGGCAATCCCGGAGACGCCCAACCTGTCGGGGACGGGGTGTCCGAGCTTAGAATTCACTACGGCCCCGGCTACCGAGTGTATTTCATCCAGCGGGGCTCGGTTTTGATCGTGCTGCTCTGCGGAGGCGACAAGTCCTCCCAAGAGAAAGACATCACCCAGGCCAAGGCTCTGGCCGCAGAATGGAAGGGTTGAGCGATGCCTGAAGAGGCCTTTGCCCGTTATGACAGCGCCGATTACCTCAAGACCGAAGAGGATATCGCCGCTTATCTGGAAGCGGTCATGGACGAGGCGGGGGATGATCCGGCCTACATCGCCCGCGCCTTGGGCGTGGTGGCGCGGGCCCGAAACATGACGGCCCTTGCCCGCGAGGTGGGCATGAGCCGGGTTGGTCTCAACAAGGCTCTGTCTGGTGAGGGCAACCCAACCCTGTCTACGGTGATGAAGGTCGCCAAGGCGCTTGGCCTTAAGGTCTCGATACAGCCAGGGGTGTGATGGCCCGGTTCTTGTGTGTACGGAAATCCGGGATCCCAGCAGCGGCAGCCTACTCTGCAGCGCGACCTGTATAGCCGAACGTCCGGTTTGTCGGAGATTTTCCGATGCGGGCAATAGCCTCAGTCTCTGCGGCGCTGTCACCATCATCCGGCATGCTGGCGACCGCCTCAGACACTTGGCACCCCTTCAGCCGCACCCCTGATCTTGCGGTCGCCCCAATCGCGAGCGCGCTTTCCCCATAGCGCAATTCTGGACCCCCGCGATTTCCTCCTTGTCAGGTATTCCAACGCGGGCCACCGCCGCAGCCCCCGCCGCCAAACCCACGCCACTGCCCGCATCGAAAAACATCCGACTTGGCTGCCGATTGCTGCAGCTGCCGCCTCACCACCCTGCTCGAGGAGAAATCAACCATATGGGCGGAGAGCCGACGGGTGCAGGTGCGGCACTATGATAGCGGCAAACGGCTGAAGCAGCCGCTCAATGGCTGCAGCGCTGGACGTCCGCTACCCAAGCTGCAGCACAACGCGAGGAGCCAATCGCCGTAGTCAATTCCATTGCGTCGTTCTTTGGGTAGGATCTAGAGTCGTCGAGGACAGCCGGACGGGCGGTCTGCTTGCCTGACAGCTATTCCTCGCATGCATCTGGCTCAATATGTCCGTTGCGTGAGAGAATGCGCGCTACCAGTACGCATGCCACCGCCCAAGCGGCTCCGGCAAGCCAGCCAGCGGCGACATCCGTCGGCCAGTGGACTCCGAGATATACGCGGCTAATACCCACCAGAATCGTCAGGGTCATCGCAATCGAAAGCATATAGGCCTTTTGGCGCCGTTGCGGCAGCACGCGGGCGATCAGCACGCCAAGCGTAAGATATGCCACCGCCGCCATCATCGAGTGACCTGACGGAAAACTCGCCGTGTAAACGAAAGAGCCATGCGGCAAGAAATCTGGCCGCGGGCGGTCGAAAACTTCCTTGCCAATGCTGCTGAGGGCAATTCCTCCGCCTACGGCGACCAACAGATAGACCATGGACCCAATGGAACGGCGCATCAGAAAGAAGCCAGCGGCAAGCAATGTGGCACCTGCAATGACGACCGTTCCTCCAAGTGCCGTCAAATCACGAGCCATTTCTGCGACATGGGGCGACCCAATCGGATCTGAGACATCACCCGGCGTGCGCAAGGCAAGGAGGATATCGCGGTCTAGCCCATGTGTCGCACCTTCAAGGACTTCATCCGTGAGTTCAGCAAGACCCCAGACCGCGGCGACGATCAAGCACAGCAGCAGGAGACTGCCGGTCTCGACGTTCCGACGCAAAAGATCGATCAGGCCGGTTGGCCTTACATCAGACATCTCGCGATGCAGGCGGTTGCTTTGGGCGGTAGTTCATAGCCGTAAAACTCCGGGCCGCCTCCAAAGGTTCCTGGCTATGGTCAGTGCCGAACCGCACGAGTTCGCACCGCAGGACATACCCTTCAGGCTCCCCGGCAAAAATGTCCGGTCAAGGTCAGGTCAAGATTTCGAGCAATTCCAATTGCGATAAGGGCTGCATGCAGTAGCTTTGTCGGAGAGTGGTGCGGATGACTGCTTAGTCCGCATAGCAGGCGGCGATGCGGTGCAGGGGTTTGGCTGGCGCTTTGTTGGCGGCCAGATCTGCCAGTTGGCGTAGTTGCCCGGCCGATCGCGGGATCAAACCGGATCGTCAACAAACCTCGGCGACTGAGCGCTTTGTCTTAGGCCGGCCAGTTCCTGATCTTGTGGGTGGAGGGGGGCGGTTTGCTTATGTTCACCAGCTATCACACGGGCTCTGTGCATCAGAGCCGGTGACCGGCTCCGTTGCGGCTGGTCAGGGCATACGGTTATCTCCGCGCATGTCGCCGTTCCCCGGCAACAGCAGCGCCACCATCCCGTCCACGTTGAAGGGCTTGTGGCACCGCTGCACATCGGCGAAGCGAACCGGCATCTCCGCTGCGGCCAGACCTGTCAGCAGCACGAAGGGAATTCCGCGCCAGTTCAGTTCGTCGGCCACAAGGCAGGTGGCCTCGTGGCGAAAATCGAGATCGAGGATGGCACCATCCACCACGCCGGCAGCCGCGATCAGGGCGACGGCACACTCCACCGTCGACGCGATGCCCACCACCTCGGCTCCGGCCGCCTCGAACGCCTGCGCAATGTCGAGGGCGACGACGCGTTGCTGCTCGAGGACGATGACCCTGTGACGTCTTGCATCGCAGGGAGCGGCGTCACGCCCCCGGGGCGGTATTTCGGGATCGGCGCTGTCTCCGGCCACTATGGGTCTTGCAGGACTGTCATGGTTTCCCCCCGGCATGCATTGAAAAACAAGATCTACATGCCGATTTCCAGATCGCAGTTAACTTGGATTATCGTTACGAGACGATCATGGGCCGCGACGCCTCATTATCCGCGCCCATCATGCTTATGTTGAAGGCATCGGCAGCCGCGATCAGAGGCGCTGTCGGCCGAGAGACCGTGTGTGCTCCCGCCTCCGAGCCGGAGCCTGTTCATGCCACGCTATTTCTTTCATATCATCGACGGCCGCGACATGCGTGACGAAGTGGGCACCGATTTGCCTGACATCTACGTGGCGCAGTCCCAGGCCATCCATCTGACCGGCGAGGTGCTGCGCGACATGGGCGCGCGGTTTTGGGACAGCGGCGGATGGCGCCTCGAGGTCGAGAACGATCAGGCCCAGATACTGTTCGTGCTTCATGTCCTTGCCGAGGAGCGGCTGCCGCCTCACGCGGCTTCCTAGCCCATGCCCGGTCCCACAGGCGGCTGACGGGGCGTACTAGCGCCTTGGCTCCTTGCTGCCGTTTTGTTCCGTCAGGTGCAGATAGTTCGGATTGAACCCGCAGAAGGCCTTGAGACGCGGAATGTCCGGAATCACCAGCGTGCCGTTCTTGAACGTGATCAGGTTCTCGGCCCGCAGGCGTTGAAGAACCCGGTTCACATGGACGGTCGACAGGGCCATGGTGTCGGCGATCTCGGCCTGCGTGATGGGCAGATCATAGCTACCGTTGCTTGCCAGCCCCACCGTTTCCAGACGCATCAGCAGCTCGCAGAGCAGGTGGGCGATGCGCTGCTCGGCCGAACGGGCCCCGATATTGACCAGCCATTCGCGCAGCGTTGCCTCGTCCACCAGCGAGCACCACCACAAAGCCCGCGCTAAGGCCGGCCGCTCGGTCATTTCCAGGATCCGAGTCCGGGGAATGTCCACCACGCGGCATGGCGACAGCGTGCCGATGTTGTGGTCCATGGTGCGCAGGATAAAGATGTGCAGATCGCAGAAATCGCCCGGGACCAGGAACGCCATGATTTGGCGGTGGCCGTCGGGCAGCAGCTTATAGCGGCAGGCGAAACCCTCAACGATCAGACGCACGTGCGAGGGGTCGTCGCCCTCGCGGATCAGGTCCGCACGCCCGTCCACGAGACGGGCCGTTCGGACGGTGTGGTCGAGAAGGCGCCGGTCGGCATCGGGCAAGGGCGCGAAGATTTCCAGCTTGCGAGTCAGTAGGTTGTCCATTGTATTTCTCTCGTCACCCGCACGATTGCCGCGGACATGTCGCCCCATGAATGTCTGGTGGCATTACATCCACCATTTCTGCGGCGGCGAGATAAACCTACGTTAATGACACGTGCTGACAATGATCGGTATCTCTTGTGTCAAAATACCTTCCAGGACATCCAGAAAGCATCAGATGGACGATCTATTCAACCTCGTTCTGCAGACCAAGGATGCCCAGGAGCGTGCCCGGGACGCAGGGCTGCCCGAGACGGCGGCCACCTTGGACCGGCTGTGCCGCATGATCGCCGGACTGACCCTGCAATACCCCGGCATGCACCGCGCGACGGTAATCTCCTCCACGGCACCGGCACCACCGCCCGCCTACGCAGGCCGCGAAAGGCGCTGAAATCGGCAGCGATATCTGTGGTCGTTCCTGCTTAGGATCGTCGCTTCCAAGAGTTCGATTTATTCTGCGTGTCGGCCGTCGTGCCAACTGGGCTGCGAACATCGGCATGCGCCTCCCTGTTCCCCCGGCGGGTCGAGGCGCCAAAGGGGCCGGGTTTTGCCCGGCCCCGATCTCTTCGGTGGCGCGCTTTCGATGCAGACATCCGCAGCAGGATCAACCGGCTTATCGACGATCGTGCCATCACGTCTGGTTGTGTCGAACGGCTGCGGCTGGAAAGCCTGCAGATGGGCGCAGACACTGCAACGATGATCGGCTACAACGTCCCGAGTAGACTGCACTTTCTGGTGGCGTTGTCAGCCCACTGCCATCACCAAGGCCGACAACTCCGGCTTCAGATGGTCCAAGATCGGTAGGCGGGGCAATAGCCACAGGGCTCCGCTTGCTTCTGGATGAGAGATCAGTGGCAGGTCACTCTGAGTGGCAAGGCAATGACCGCAATGTCCCGCAAAGCGGAAGCTCGCCCGCCGCTCTAATCCGTTTGTTATGCGGATCGAAGCGGCCGTTCGCGGCACCTGCAATCGACCCCCATCTGCGTGAGGCGAGATCGACCGGAGGGGCGGGAAGCGGCTTGGTGGCGGCGGGGTCTGCCTACCCAGCCCTTACTCCTCAACATCAGAGCATACAGCACGCCTTCTGCGAAGATGTAACCTCCAAGGAACATTGGCCTTCCGAATCGGTTCGGTGTGAACAACAAGCTTCCCGCTCACGTCGATATATGTCCACGATAAGGCCAGGCACGGGAAAACGGAGAAAAGTTTGGATCTTGATGAGCTCTACCGTCTGTTGCGCGGCTCCCATATCCGGGCAACAGGCATTGTCGATACGATCCGTGACCCCTTGCTTGTGCTGGGCTCAGATCTTTCCGTAATCAGTGCCAATCCCGCATTCTACAGAGCGTTCAATACTCATCCCGATGAGACCATTGGGCTTGCCTTTACGGAACTGGGTAACGGGCAATGGAACATCGAGGAGCTGCACCATCTGCTCAGGGACGTGATCCCGAAAAGCGCCTCGATTTTCGATTACGAGGTCAGGGCGCAGTTCCCTGACGTCGGGCAGCGCACCATGCTGCTGAGCGCACAGCGGATCGAGCACCCCGACAGTCGGCAGCGCGTCCTGTTGCTCTCGATCGTCGACGCAACCGCGAGACGCAAGAAAGAAGAGGAAAAGGACATCCTGATCGGCGAGTTTGATCACCGGATCAAGAACCTGCTATCGGTCGTGCACGCTTTGGCGCGACAGACGCGCGTGGCAGACTGCACAGCAGAAGAATATCGGGACAATCTGATTGAACGGTTCGATGCGCTTGGCCGCTCACTCGAAGTGTCGGCGCAAAAAGATGCGCGACAGCTGGCGGACCTGATCACTCGCATCATGGAGCCTTACCGGAACGGGACCAGCCGGATCACGATCGCCGGTGGGCCTCAAGTTTCCCTGTCGCCCCCTCAGACCATGTCCCTCGGCATGATCCTGCACGAGATGGCAACGAACGCTCTCAAGTGCGGAGCCCTGTCCGCGCCACAGGGCCAGTTGCGCATTGCCTGGACATCCGAGAAGGAGGACGGCAGCCCGGTCGTCCGGCTCAGCTGGCACGAAAACGATGGCCCGACGGTTGCTTTCCCCGCGGGCAAAGGCTTCGGCACGAACCTCATCAAGTTCTCTGTCGAACAGGAGCTTGGCGGCACGGTGGAGCTTCGCTACCCGCCGGACGGCTTTGTCGCCGAGCTTACTTTTCCGCCCTTGTAACGCAGCTGTAAGGTCGTCATGCCCAATTTGAACAAGTCCTCTCCTGCAAACCGTTTCTCTGTTCTGATCGTCGAGGACGAGCCGTTAATCGCGCTGGATGTTCAGATGCTGCTGGAGCGGCAGGGTCATCACGTGCTTGGCCCAGTAGGCACTGTGGAGAAGGCCTTGGGCTTACTGGACAGTGCTCGACCTGATGTGGTGATCCTGGACCTCAACCTCCACGGCCAGCTCGTGACCCCGGTGGCGAAGCGGCTGCGGGACCTGACCATTCCCTTCATCATCGCTTCAGCGGATACCTCGGTGGTAGCCGGCGACGCAGTCTACGCCCAAGCCCAGGAAGTCGCGAAACCGATCCGCCTGGAGCATCTGTTGGCCGCGCTATATCGCGCTGTCGACGGGAAATAGAGACGGTCCCTTCCAGATGATCAAGGCGACACTACCTGGAAAGAGCGGGACCTTCACAAAGCTACACGACACCTGACGCCGCCGCTCAGCAGGAGAGCATCTTTGAGCTTTAGCCACAGGTCGTCCTTAGGCAGATGTGTCGCGACGATGGGAACAAACATCAGCGCCAGTATATTCCTGTGCGGGTCAGAGTTCGGCTCGCGAACAAGGAGCCTGCATGCCGATACCTTCAGATGCTCACGGCCGCCTCGCCGCGCTGCGTGAATTTGGAACCGATCCCGGGGCGCTGAGCGCGGACATCTATATCCCCGAGAGCTTTCAAAAGAACGGTCCGCTTGTGGTCGTGCTTCATGGCAGTACCCAGTCTGCAGAGAGCTATGATCTTGGATCAGGGTGGTCCACGCTCGCCGACGAGTGCGGGATTGCGCTTCTTTTCCCAGGGCAGCGCAAGTCGAACAACGCCCTTGGCAGCTTCAACTGGTTCAAGTCCGGCGATATCCACCGCGGCCGCGGCGAGCCGCTCTCCATTTTTCAGATGATCAAGCAAGTGGTCGATGATCATGCCGTAGACCCATCGCGGATCTTCATTACGGGCATGTCCTCGGGAGGTGCCATGACATCCGTGATGCTGGCGACTTACCCGGAGGTCTTCGCCGGAGGCGCGATCATCGCGGGATTGCCCTACCGCAGCGCGGGAAACCTGGTGGAGGCGCTTGTTCGCATGAAGGGCTATGGGGGACCGTCGGACGGGACTTTGGAAGCGTTTGTGCGCGATGCGTCAGACTTTAGCGGGCGCTGGCCGACCATTTCGGTTTGGCATGGTGGCAGCGACAATACTGTCGATAGCTCCAACGCCGACTCTATCATTCGACAATGGCAGAACATCCACAACGTCGAAGGGCCGCCGACACGGGTGGAGGAGGTGGACGGCTTCCCCCATAGAGTATGGTGTGACGATGCGGGGCAGCCGGTGATCGAGGAATACATGATCACCGACATGGGCCACGGTACGCCCATCAGTGCCGAAGGTACCGAGGGCCTGGGCGAAGCAGGCAAGTTCATGTTGGAGGTCGGTATCTCCTCAACCCGCCACATCGCCAGGTTCTGGGGCCTGACGCAGTGATAGAGCCATGGCGGCACTGGGGCTGTTGCCTGGGGTAACTTGAAGCACTGCAGGGGCGATGTTGCGCAAATCAGCCCCGAGCATGACTGCCCCCTTTCCCGCCATTCTTCAGCGGACTGCTTCGATCTCGGCCCTGCCAAGGGCCGAGAAGCGGTTCATGATGGCGATGCGGATCTGGATTTCGGCGGTCTGGCGGGCGGGGTCTCGTGACATGATCCTCTCGCCGAAGAGCTTCAGGCAGTTCATCAAAGCTTCGGCCCGACTTCGGGCGTGATAGCCGGTCCACTTCTTCCAGAGCACCCGGCCCAAGCGCCTGGTTGCCCGCAGGATCTCATTTCGCGCGGCAGCAGCGGGACAGTCTTCTTTCCAGGCGCGGCCATTGCGCCGGATCGGTATGACGGCATCCGCGCCTCGGTCGATGATCGCGCCATGGCATCGTCGTGTATCGTAAGCACCATCTGCGGTGACCGTGCCGATCGTCTCTTCCGGCGGGATCTGCGCCAGAAGCTCCGGCAGCAGCGGGCTGTCGCCTTGGCGGCTCGAGGTCAACTCGACCGCGCGCACATCCCCGGTGCCCGCGTCCATGGCGAGGTGGACCTTTCTCCATTGCCTCCGGCGTGACGGGCCATGTTTGCGGGTCTGCCACTCGCCGTCCCCGCGGAACTTGATACCGGTGCTGTCGATCAACAGGTTCAGGGGCTGCCCGGACGCGCGATACGGGACCTGCACCGCGATCCGCGCCTGCCGGCGGCACAGCGTCGAATAGTCCGGAACCGGCCAATCAAGCCCCGCCATCTGGATCAGGCTTTCAACCAGCCCAACCGTCTGCCGGAGCGGAAGCCCGAAGAGCACTTTCAGGGTCAAGCAGGTCTGGATGGCAGCGTCCGAGAAGGTCTCGGGTCGCCCGCGCTTGCCGGTCTTGTCGGCGTGCCAGACCGTCTCGGGATCGAACCAGACCGACAGCGAGCCGCGCTTGCGCAGCGCCGCATTGTAGTCTGACCAGTTCGTCGTGCGGTAGCGGATCGGGGAAGGCTTCGGCATGCCATCGACCTAACCCTCAGGACGCGCTCAGTGAATCCCCCTCACTGAGATGTGCAACAAGGTCGATCGGGCCTAAGGATGGAAACAGGACATCCCATTTTGCCCGCGCCAGGTTCAGTCGAGCATACCCTTGGATCCCAGCCACTCCACCAGGAGATCGGGCCATGTCTCTGCCGGCATGTCGCGGACCATGCGTAGCGAGAAGCCGTGTCCACCTTGTTCGAACTGGTGCAACTCGACCGGAACGCTGGCCTCCCTTAAAGCAGCCACAAGGCGGAAGGTGTTTTCCGGATTGACCGCGTCGTCGTCGTTGGCTCCGAAAATAAAGGTCGGCGGCATCTCGGCGGTGACGAGCTTGTCGATCGAGTGGGCGTTGAGTGTGGCATCGTCAGGTGTGGTGCCAAGCAGCTCCTCACGCGACTGCGGGTGGGTGATGCCCTCCTCCATGCTGATCACGGGGTATCCGAGAGCGAGGAAGTCGGGGCGGGCCGAGGCCGTATCCGTCTCGTCGACAGGCTCGTAGGCGTCGAGGGTGGGCGCGGCAGACAGCCATGCCGCCAAGTGCCCGCCGGCTGAGAACCCCAACACGCCCACGCGCGAGGCATCCAAACCCCATTCGGCCGCATTGGTGCGGATCAGACGCATTGCCCTCTGCGCGTCTGCGATTGGCGCATTGGTGGCCTGCCCGCCGCCCGGGAGCCGGTAAAGCAGTCGGAACACCGTGATCCCCGCCTCGTTTAGGGCCGGCGCGATCTCATCAGCCTCCTTGTCATAGACAACTCGCGCATAAGCACCGCCCGGTGTCACCAGCATCGCAGAACCATTGGGGTTCTCGGGCAGGTAGACCATGAGGTCAGGCGTCGTGATGTTGAAAGCCGCCCGGTCCTTCACGGCAGGGTCTTCCGAACGCTCGCGGATCTCTTGCGGCTCTTCGAACGTAGCGGACCCCAGGGGCGTATCCGGCCAGACCTCGATCTGCATGCGATCTGTCAAAGGTTCAGCATGCGCAGCAGCGCCCGCTATCCACATGCCAAGCGTTGCGACCGCAAAGTTGCGTTGGATCATGTATCTCGCCCTCCCATCGTGACCTGGGTCGGTCCAGGCCTTTGCGATCACAGCTTCGCGATTAGAGCTGTGGGCGTCCAGCCATGCAGGTTGCTTCCGGGACCAAATGATGACGATCGGTAAGCCCTTTGCTATAACGCTCGGCGGCTATGGGCCCCTCACGTCGGTGCCGTCCGAAGCACTGGCGGCAGCTATGCGACGACAAAGAAGCCGCTGATCTCTACAATCCGACAAGCCTTGGCCCCCTGCGACACCAAAGATGTAACATAAATTGGCTTTATCGCCGCAGGAGCTATCGGAGGGAGCCGGTCGGGCGTTCGGGCAAAACCGATAGATCGGCCTCCGCGCAGGAACCAAAAGGGGAGATGGTGGCTTGAGTTCTTGTGAATGTGATCTCCCTTCTCTGAAACTTCCCCTGGTGCGAGCGATCGTGCCGGGGGTTTTTCGTCTCCTGCCCCTCCCGTTCAGCTTCAGCAGCAGGATGAAGCTCGCGCTTTGGTCAGAAGTCCTCACCTTACCGTAGACAACGAAACATCGAGGGCTGCCGCGTGTTGGGTCACCAGGAGCGCAATGGCGCTGAACTGAAATAAAGGAGACGCAACATGACCATCGAACTCAAGAAGATCGCAGGTATTGGTGCCGTCGTCGCCGCCCTGGCCACTGGCCCGGTGATGGCGCAAGTATTCGATGACTGGGACAGCAACGCAGACCGTGCCTGGGACCAGAACGAATTCAACGAAGGCTGGGCTTCGTCCTTTGGCGATGAAGGTTCTGCCTTCAGCCGTTGGGACGAAGACCAGGACGGCGCCCTGACCGAAGACGAGTACAATGCCGGCGTGTTCAACACCTATGACCGTGACGGCAGCGGTATGATCGAAGAGCCGGAATTTGGTGATGTCGGCGATGACATGGGCGACGGCGGCTTCTGGGACGTCTGATCCCTTCGCCCCTTACGGACAAAGGGCCTGCGTTCGCGCAGGCTCTTTTTATGTCGAAGAGCAGCAAAAACCCCGCCGAGGCGGGGCTGCTGGTCACTCGGAACGCGGCACTCTGAAACCTGTAACGATGGAACGCGGTCCAACACGCTGCACCGCAGAAGGTTCCGCGAAGGTCAACTTGACGATCCCGCTTCTTTCTCTGAAGGGCGCAGAACCCTTTATGGCGTCATCAGATCACATGAAGGCGTCTTCCCAACTTGTGTGCCGAGATTATTCGCTGTCTGCACGAAGGCTGGTCAATCCAACAGATTGCGGCCGTCTCAGGATTGAACCTGGCGCTCCGCACAGGCTCCGCCATGAGACGATCTACCAGTATGGCTACTTGGCCGAAGGTCAATCAGCGCAACTGGCCCTTTTGCTCGAGCGGCGACAAAAGCGGAAGCCGCGCTACGCATGCAGGCCATGCAGCCGCGTTTTCTTGCGGAAACAAACTTCACACCCGCCCGTCCGGCCATGGGGTTCATCGGCCTGCTCGAGGAATTGTCGCGGCGCCTTGTGGATGATTTCGGCTCTTCCTACGAGAAAGCAGCTCTGCACTCGAAGGGTTGAGCTACAGACCGGGCGAGGTCTTTCTCGCCCGGTCATCCCGGGATGATGTTTTCAACATCTGCTCCCCTAAACCGCCGTGTAGATTTTTCAACTGTAGCCGAAGCAGACGCTTGGCCTGCAAGATCAAGCTTCATTTGCTTCTTGTCTACATCCTCGGCCGTTTGCCCCGGCCAAGGCCGGGGCAGTGCTTCTATCAGGGATTGCTCACCTCTCCGGCAGCGCCGCGTGTGCCCAGTTCAAGTTGGCGCATACCATTCTCGACGGTCGCAGGATCCCACATGTTCGGGCTCGCGGGCTGGGCCTGTGTCGCCATAAAGCCGCTCTCGGCAGGTTCTCCAGCTTCCGGAGGCGTATCCGACGCATCCTGAGCGGTTTCCGCCGGCGCGGAGTTGCTTTCACTGTTGCCGGACTGCGCGGGAAGCGGGGCCGCCAGCGCCAGCAGTTCCCCGGACGGACCCACGATCATGAAGACGTCTTCCTGATTTGCGGATTTGCCCTTCAGGACCGTTATTCCCTGCATGGGCTGGACTTGCTGCATGCCGGCCTGCTCAGCCTGACCCTTGGCTGCCTCGCTGTTGTCGGCCTGGCCGGATGTGGCAGAGCCGCCTGACGATGCGCTGCTGCCGCTCCCGTCGGAGCTGTTGCCTTCACCGCCCTGACCGCTGGCGCCACTGGACTGCGACGCCTGCTGCGGACTGTCGATCGGCTTTCCGGTCGGATCATAGAGCACGATATCGGCACCTTCCCGAAGCCGGGTACGAAGGCCCTCGACGGCTTGACGGCGCAAGTGCTCCTCGATCTGCGGTCGTACGGCCTCCAGCGGCGGCAGATCAGCCTGCCCTTGAGCCTGCGCAGTGTCATAAGACTGCTGCACGGCCTCATCCGTCACCGACTTCTCCAGTTCGCGATCAAGCCAGACCTGAACCATGGCGTCTTCTTGGGCGGTTTGCGTGTTGCTGTTGACCAGAGCGGTGACTTCCGGATCTTCGGCCAGGTTGTCTGCCCACGCCTCTTCCAAGATCAGCTGGCGCATGATCAACTGCTCAAGCGCAATCGGAACCAGCATCTGCGGCTGCTGCGATCGAAGTTGTGGCGGCAGCATGCCGATCACCGTCATCAGGTCCGACCCACGGATCTCGGTCCCGCCGACGGTGGCGATCAAGGCGTTGGCTTGGGCCTCTCCGGCCGATCCGGTCGTGCCGCCTGCGGACTGCGACGGCTGCTGCTGACCCTGGCTGGCCGATCCGCTTGTGGACGGGTCGGCATTCTGGCCCTGATCCGCCTGCTGAGTGGGCGTGCCCGTTTGGCCACTAGATTGATCCGGTGCCTGGCTATCCTGGGCCCAGGCCGGGCTGAATGCCAAAGGGATGCTGAGCGCTGCAGCGATGGCCGTGCTGCTTGTTCTCTTGCTGGTTATCGTCATCTCGTTCTCCTCCAATTTTGGCCGACAAGCCCGATGGGGCTTGAGGGTTTGCTGGGGTCCACGTGAGACAGAAGTTACTTTTGACTGATCGATGTCGTCCCCGTCATCTTCCTGACGTGCGCGAGCCGTGCTGAGAGGCGGCGGCGGCAGGAAGATCTCGACGTTCTGCGGACCGTAATGAAGAAGGCCGGCAGCACCGGCCTTCTCTTAATTCTGTTGCTGGATCAGACGTCCCAGAAGCCGCCATCGCCCATGTCGTCACCGACATCGCCGAACTCAGGCTCCTCGATGACGCCGCTGCCATCAGCGTCGTAGGAGCTGAAAACGCCGGCGTTGTATTCGTCCTCGCTCAGGGCACCGTCACCGTCGCCGTCCCAAGTGCTGAAGGCGGTCTCGTTTTCGCCGTAGATACCATCCCAACCGGCCTGGAATTCTTCTTCATTGAGGGCGCCGTCACCGTCGCCGTCCCATTCCGTCATTTCCTGCGCCATTGCGGGGGCCGCGGTCAGCGCACCGAGAACAGCAGCAATGCCAGCGATCTTTTTCAGTTCGATGGTCATGTTGTTTCTCCTTGGTCTGGTTTGCGCGGCATCTTGCCGCTGGTCGTGCCAACAGGTTCAAAGACCGGATGTTCCAGCACCTGTTGGTGTCGTTCAGGGGCCAACGGGCTGCCTGGGGTCGTTCAGACGTCCCAGAAGCCTTCGTCACCCATGTCGTCACCGATATCCGTCAGTTCCGGCTCTTCGATGATCCCGGTTCCGTCTTCGTCGTAACGCGCGAAGACGCCGTTGGTGAACTCTTCTTCATTCAGAGAGCCGTCCCGATCGACGTCCCATTCGCCGAGCAAGCCAACCTCGCGGAAGCCGTCAGAGAACTCGTTGGACAGCACAACGCCGTCGCCGTCGATATCCCAGGCTTCGTAGGTTTCGGCGGTGGCGTCGCGGTTCCAGTATTCGGGCGCGTCCGCGTCGACGACACCATACTCAGCCGCGTCCAAGCCGTCACTGTCGTCGCGATCATAGGAATTGTAGACGCCGCCGGTGAATTCCTCTTCAGAGATCAGTTCATCGCGGTCCTGATCCCAGTTGCTGAAGATGGCGCGCTCACGGAACCCTTCGGCGAACTCTTCCGCACTCAGCATCGCGTCGCCATCGGCATCCCATTCGGCCTCCTGAGCAAAAGCGGGCGCTGCCGTCAGGGCAGCGAGAATGGCAGCCGTGCTGGTAAGCTTCTTGATGTCGATATTCATCTGGTTCCTCCGGATTTTTCCGCTGGCAACTGCTTGCCGATCAAACAACAGCAGGAATGGCGGGATGTTCCTGCATTTAACGGCATTTCGAGGCGAGCCATTGAAATGCAGCATTAATTAGGTTGATGCTCGCAGGCGATTTACTGCCAGTCTGCAAGCGGGAACAATCTCATTGCCAAGCTGTTGGGTGCTCCAACCAAAGGAGGCTATGGTTATGAAGCGCAGGATCATGATGCTCACCACAGCGTTGGCTATTTCCCTCTCACCGGCTGCGGCGCAGAGTATATCTGACTGGGATGAAGATCAGAACGGTGAGATCACGCGAGCCGAATTCAGGACAGGATTTGACGAAGCTGGATTGTTTGTCACGTGGGACCGAAACGCCGATGACAGCATCGCTGAAATGGAGTTTGCGGAAGGGCTATATGGCTTTTGGGATCGGAATCGCGACGGCGACTTATCTGTCGAGGAGTGGGAGGATGCTGTTGACCTCTGGATTGGGGAAGGTGATGTCGATCTTTCCGCCAGTGTATGGGATGCCGACGGAGATGGTGTTATTTCTCAGTTCGAGTTTGCCAATGCTTTTCAAAAAGCAAATCTGATCGCCGAGTTTGGCGAAAACGAAGATGATGTTTTTAATGAGGAAGAACTTGCAGATGCATTATTCGACTCTGCGGATAGCGATGATGATGATCTTATTGTCATCACTGAAGGTGGGTTCTTTGCGACAGCGGTCGAGATGCTGGATGATCCGCTCGAAACGGATGTGAACCTGATAGAAGCAGGCGAGGCGTTTACGCAACTGCCCATCCCATGTGGGACCGGGAATGACTGCCAGCAGACGGCCTCCAACTTCTGTTCGGTTCTTGGATACGGAAAACCGATCGACGCTCTTGCGGTCGACGGGCAGCTCTACGTGGTCCGTTGCACGGACGACCCGCTGAACTAGATCCGCCGCAGCAACAGGAGGTGGCCCGTTGAGTTGGGCCGCACTTGATCAGGCCACTGCAGATGGAACGGAAGGGACCGGGGCTTATGCATCAGCAAGCAACTTTCTCTCGGATGACGGGAAAAGCAGCCATCCTGAGCTGTTTTTTCGTTGCCTTGGCCGATATCATTGCCTGGAGCCTGCTCGTCGATAACTACAGCCCTATCCGCAATACCATCAGCGCCTTGGCCGTTGGGTCGGGGAGCTGGCTTCTAGATCTTGGCCTTTGGACATTTGCCGCCGGATGCCTGGCTCTCGGTACCGGCATGCTGGTCTGGCACCGCAATGGCATGTGGCGGCTCGCAGCAGTCCTGGTGATGCTCATCGCTCCCGCTGTTGGAACAATTGCGCTCTTCAATGAGTATGCCGGCCAACACAATGCCGGAGCCGACATCCATATCAAGGCTGTCTACACCCTCGGCGTTCTGGTTGCTGTGGCCGCCCTGCTGGTCATCCGGCCCCTGGCGAAGGTCCACCGCGTGTTCGGCCAATCGGCTGCTGTTGTTGCGGGGCTTTGGGTGGTCCTGGCGCCTCTGTTCTTTATCGTTCCCGATGGTTGGGACGGAGCTTACGAGCGCGGTCTTGCGCTGCTTCTCCTGAGTGGAGTGGCATCCCTCGGTCGCATGATCGCCAGAGACGGACCTTGAGGGGAGCAACAATGGGCACTCGCGCTCAACAACCCAGACAGGTGGAGCCGTTTGAGCAAGCTAGCCATGCCTGGCACAAGCAAAACCCCAATGACTGACGGACTGCCTGGCAGCCTTCAGGGCATTATAGTTCGCGAACTGGCTCAAGAACCGGAGTTACCGGAGCGCCCGGAGACAAAGGCTCTGCTCCGGCAGGCATGTCCTCGGTTCCGATGGGTCCGGGACGGCCCCTTGCGGGCGTATTGGCGTCTTCAGGGAACCTGACATTAAGCGGATCCATGTCGGTTCCGCCGGGCACGACGGCCGCTATATCTACTGACTGATCGTCAAAAGGCCGTTCGTCGACACCCGGCGTGAAGATCGGACATCTGGCCCTCGCAGAGCCCGCCACCGAGGCCGACAATGAACTTCAAACGGGGCCCGAACGCTTACTCTCTCGGCACAACGAGTATGAAGCCGGTGGATTTTGGCGTCGGTTGATCGCCCGGATTAAAGCAGGCGTAGTAATATTCTCCCACGGGCGGAGTGCGAATAACCACTTCTACCACGCGCTCTGGCTGAACTAAAAAACCTCCGTAAGTTGCGTCATACACAGAACCGTCCATCTCCAGGATAGGAGCAGAAGCAAACAACTTCTGGGCAATGAACATCACCGGGAGCTCTGAATTGTTCACAAGATGCACCTCGAAGACATCAGACGGTGGAAGCCTGAGCTCCGGAGGCCCGCAGTTCACCTCGGAATTGACAGTCCAGATCCCGATTTCGATAGGGACTGCAGCGTCGCTTGCCAGGGGAGGCAAGCTTGTTGCATCCTGCGCGGACACTTGAGCGGCTACGAGGCACAGCCCGGCCGCTACAGTAAATCGACGCACTGAAGAGCGCGAAACCGTGAGCCACTCTTTGATCGCCCGGCTTAAGTGAATTGTGTCTGACATTGTCTTCACTCCTTAGTGAGGGGGTGCAGGACCGCGGGTCACTTTTCGATGGTGCCAAAACGGCAAAGTGGCTGCTGTTGTTCGGCATGTATCTCTCCCTTCGCAAAACTGGCGTAGAGAATGAGTACGGCGACCGCAGGAGAACGTTCGGGGAGGATCTGCCCGGACGATAGTGTCGGCTCGACCTCGACTATCGAGCCGCCTTTCAGGTCAATGAACTGGCACCGGAATGAGCCTTGGTGGCTACCGATCGATGCGTCAGGCATCGCCCGGTGCGGCATCATAAGTCTGGTGCGGGCTCAAGTGCCGGGGTCTCTGGTGCACCTGGCGCAAAAGGCTCTGCGCCGGCAGGCAAGTCGGCAGTCCCGATCGGTCCGGGATGACCACTCGCCGGGGTATTGGCATCCTCTGGAAACTTTATATTCGGTGCATCCAGTTCCATTCCCTCGGGAATGACAGCCTCAACGTCTACTGATTGGACGCCGTAAGGCTGCGTGTCAGCTCCGGGTGTGAAAACGAGGAAGGCAATCACCACCACGCCCAGCACAAAGATAAGGGCGGCAATGACGGGCATGTGTCGCGAGGGAGTGCGCTCTGGTTCATTATTGTGGGACATCAAGCATCAACGTTTTGGATAGGTGGCGGTTCCTTCTAGAAGCCGCGCAGCCCATCAATGTCCGCCAAGACGGCGTGTCAGGGCGCTCAGCGGGCTTTCTCGGTATGACTGTGGACCCTGTTTTAAAAGGGTTAACTGCTGCTGGCAAAACAAGGGCACAAAACTTGGCCGGCCAAGAGGGGACGTATGAAAGTGAGAATGGCGCGTCAGGTTCAAAGCCGTTAGGCGCTGCGCCGCACACGAGGCAACCAAGTCCGGCAACGCAGATAGCGCGCCCCCCTGTGGGGAGGGGAACATTGAAGTGCTGACGTCTGCGATGCCGGATCGCCTGCCACATGAGCCGACGCCGACGGCCTGTCTGCAATGGGCCGACAGCTGTTCTTGCACCTCTGTTGCTCCTCGAGGTGCTCAGTCACTCCCGCAGCACATGGCAGGTAGGGTTCCCGTCTCTCCTCCACGTGCCGGTTCGCGCCTCATCGGGTAATTCGCAGCAGGCGACCGTCTTCCTGATCCGTCACCAGAAGAAGCGACCCGTCGTCGTCGACCTCGACGTCACGGGTGCGCTTCAGGTCGGGCAGGACGCGCTCTTCGGTCTGAACCAGGCCGTCTTTTCCCAGGGAAAGGCGCACGAGGCCGCCGGCGACGAGGGCCGAAATGAGGAAATCGCCCTGCCATTCCGGGAACATGTCGCCGTCATAGACGACAAAATCATTGGGCGCGATGACGGGGTCCCAGAAGTAGAGCGGCTGAGCCGTGCCCTCCATCTTCGCCTTTCCAGTCCCGATCGGAGCCCCGCCGAAGCGGTCATAGCGCCGGCCGTAGGAGACCAGCGGCCAGCCATAGTTCAGGCCGGGCTCGATCTTGTTCAACTCGTCGCCGCCCTGTGGACCCATCTCAAGCACCACGAGCTGGCCCTCCACGACCTGCGCCCCTTGGATGTTGCGGTGTCCGTAGGACCAGATCGCATCATCGGCCTCTGCGTTACCCACAAACGGGTTGTCCTGGGGGATCGAACCGTCCGGGTGAAGACGGATCGTCTTGCCCCATGTGGCGCCGAGTTGCTGCGCACGAGGCCGGTTCTCGAAGGTGAAGCGCTCGCCCGTGGTGATGAAGACGTGATCCTGGTCATCGAACGTGATGCGGCTGCCATAGTGCAGGGGCTCGGGGGCAGAGGGGTTCTGAACCCAGATGTCTTCGAAATCCTCGACAGTGTTGAAGTCCTCGGAAAGCCGGCCGCGACCGACGGCCGTGGCGGACATCATCATGCCCTCGGAATCGTTGCCGGTGGGCTTGGCGTAGGAAAGATAGATCATCCGGTCTTCGGCAAAGTTCGGCCCGGTCTCGACGTCGAGCAGGCCGCCCTGCCGTTCGTCCCGGACCTCGGGCGTGCCACCGATAGGGTCCGACAGGACGCCCTCGGAGGTGACATGACGCAAGGCTCCCATGCGCTCAGTCACCAGATAGCCTGAATCGCCGGGCAGGTTCTTGATGGCCCAAGGATGAACAAGACCATCCACGATGGTCTCGACATCAAGCTCGGCCTCGGTCACGGCGATGGGTGCGCGGAACTGTGCGTCGAAGGCCGGCGGATATGATGTGTTGCGCTCCCCCCCATTCGAATTGCGGATCGTCGGAGGATTGCTGATCCGTCTGTGCTGCGGCGGCGGAGGCGATAAGCAAGGCAGCGAAGGCTGCCCAGGTCGGCATGTTGATCATGGCGTTTCCTTTGCAGGTGCGATGTCAGTTCAATGCTCTACCTCTGGCGAACCCTTCCCTGCCGCGCATGTTCCCAAGTGCCGGATACATAACCTCCGGAACATCTCTCGGGGTATGGGGTTGGCTTGACCTTGGAATGTATCCTCGCGTGCGTCGCGTCATCGGTGGAGGTCCAGCTTGGCTCAGGAAAATCAACAGGAGTCCCGGTATCGCTGGATCGGGATCGGGGTTGCCAGTGTCGCATTGCTCGGGTGGCTGCTTGCGCTCTATTTCTGGTCGGCCTCGGCTGAAGCAGAAGACGAGCTCGAGCATCAGGTCGCATTGGCCGGATCGGCCGCCGAGTTGGAAACCCGCGTTGCGGCATTGCAAGGCCAAGCGAACCAAGCCGAGACTGTCCGGGATCAAGTTGTCAGCGCGCTTGCTTCACTGGAGCGGCAGTTGGAAGACGCGCAGGAAGGTGCGGCGGCGCTGGAGGCTCGGGCGCAGTCGCTTCGTGAAGAACACGAGACGCTTCAGGCAGAGATTGCAGGAGGCAAAGACGTGCTGGCCACCCTGAAGGAGGAAATTGCACACGCCCGGCAAGAGATCGCGCAGACGTCCCAGGAATTTTCCGATGTTGGAGGCCGGCTGGAAAAGGCGCGGCGTCAGGAGGCTGATCTGCAGGCGCGACTTTCTGATCTGACGACCACGGTTGCGCGACTGACCGAAGAGGCCTCGGGGGCGGAAGAGCGGGTTCAGACGGCTCGCGAGGCTGAGGCGTCGCTTGAGCAGCAGGTCGCCGCTGCCCGGAAAGAATTAGCAGCCATGGAAAGTACGCGCGGCACCGTTGTTCGGTCGGTAACGGCGCTCGTCCAGCGCCGGGAGGAACTGGCCAAGGATACCGTTTCGGCTGAAGAGAAGATGCAGACGATGCAGGAGCTGCTGGTCGAGATGTCCCGCACACTTGCCGCTCGCAGCGAGCGCTTGGTGGAACTTCAGTCCCAAATCGCCGAGCTGCAGCAAGAGGCAGGGCGCCCGGCTCGGGCCGCGATCGCAGGCTTGTTGCTGGACGAACTGTACCTGCACGGACCTGTGACAGTCATGTTTGGTCCGGAGGGGTCGTTCCAGATGGCGAATATCGAAACCGGCGAGGCCCTGGCTGGCACATATTCTCTTGCAGAAGGCTTTATAACCTTGAGCGAGGTCGACGGGGAGTTGCACGAGGCTCGGTTCCCGATGCGCTGCGGGATCACTGCGGAGGGTGCCGGATTTATACTCCACGACCAGGACGGTTCCTGCGCCGATCTGGCGGAAGTGTCCTTTAACCGCGTTGGACCCTAGTACTTCGCACCCGTCGGACGCTGCGAGAGGTGGAACAATCTGCCGGTATGAGAGCCCGACAACGGTCGATCCTTTAGTTCACTGGTCTGATGTGTGACTTGATCCGCCCACAGTGTTCTCGGCAGGTTGACTGCTTAAAAAGGTGAGACATAGCGCAGGTGTGGGCCCAACACGTCTTTCGGCTGTTTTTAGTGAGCCCCCCGCAATGCCCCAGCAAAAGTTGCCGTTGCACAGGGGAGGCAACTGAGCGTGCGCCGTGGCGGCCGATGATCAGCTGCACTTCTTTTAGGTGATTGTCTATGGAACCAACACGCATTGCGGTAGGGTGACTTCAGTCCTCGCTGCCTGACATTGGAGCACTGACACGGTACCCCGCTGTAGAAGGACACGGACGCCCCCGATCACTGGCTGAGACGTGCCGCCGCTTCGATGGAGGCTTCGGCCTCGGCGAGGTCATCGGGGTTCAGGCTCGGTGCATTTCGGGCAGCAGTCGGGTGGTGGCAGAGCGTTGCGACCACGGCGCGGTGGTCGGAGCCGAATTCCGGCAACGTCTCGAAGTTCTGCACGGTGAACTGCGGCTGGAACAGGATGTGGTCCAGCGGCCAGGAGATCACCCAGCTCTTGGTGTCGTAGGTGGGATGCAGACCACGTCCGACGCGCGGGTCCAGGAGGCCGCCGATCCGAATCGCCCGGTGCGTGACACGTTCCCAAGGCACGGCATTGAAGTCCCCGGCAAGGATGGTGGCATTCGACGATGCCCGTGCGTCCAGCGCGGCGGACAGGATATGTGCATCCCGCAGCGTGGTGGGCTGCGACCAGGGAAGCGGCGGGCGCGGATGGAGGCCAGAGAAGTCGATGACATCGCCGCCGCGCAGTCGCAGTTGCGTGAAGGCGGTGGGGGTATAGGCGTCGAAGAGGAACCGGAATTCGGGTGAGATGAGTTCCAGCTTTGACAGGAGGTGCATGCCGTAGAAGGCGTGATCTTCGGGGATGCTCTGGATACGGTTCGGAAATGCGTCCGCCAGCACCGACAGGCGCTCGTCCCACCACGCATCCGTTTCCATCACCAGCAGGACATCGGGATCGACCCGCGCGACCTGATCCAGGAAGATGTCGGCGCTTTCGTTCCGGCGCTTCACATTCGCGCTCATGATACGGATGGACTGGCCTTCCGCGCAGGACGCGTCGGTCAGAACGGTCTGTTCGGCCAGATCGGTATAGGGGTAAAGCTTGTGGATGTGGTAGCCAAGCGCTGCCGCTGTACCGATGATGGCGGTCCAGCCGACCCAACCTGACCGCCCCCGCACGGCAAGAAAGAGCAGCAGCAGAACCACCAGCGCGACCATGAACTGCAGCCGTGGGAAGTCCAGAAAACGAATCCACCAGACATTCGTCTCGACCAGGGGCAGCAGAGACGCCGCCACCACAGTGCTCAGAAGCGCCAGGATGACCTTGGCCATCACCAGCCTGACCTTGCCGTTGTCTCTGCCCACTGTGACCTCCCTCGAAGCGCTTCTTCCAGTTGTCCGGGCAAGATCCGACCGTCGTAAGCTGACAGCTGCAGGCCGCGGATTGTCAGACGGAACCTTTGGAGTCCTTGCGCAGTTCCGAAGGCAAACCTTGGGAGCGCGCAGGAGCGCTCAGGAAGTGGTTGAAGTTGCTGAGACATCAACAGCAAGAACCTGTCCACATAAAGGGGCGACTGGCAGGAACAATGCCGGCGTGAGCCTGTTTCATGTGCTCAAGCGCCTTAGCAATCAGGGGTGAAAAACACGACATAGGAGGGTTGAAATGACCAACTTTGCACGAGTTTCTTCCACAGCTATGGCCTTGGCATTGGCGGTGACCGCACCGGCTTTTGCCCAAGCCACATGGACCTACAACGACATCGACCAGGACGGCAACCTTGAGCTGAGTTCCGTCGAGTTCGAGAGGGCTGGGCGCGAGGTATTCGTTGCCTGGGATGCCGACAGAAACCAGATCATCGATGAGAACGAGTTCTACGGCGGCGTCTATGATGCCTGGGACCTGGACCGCGACGGCATGCTGACCGAAGCGGAATACGGCACTGGGTGGGACACCTGGTTCAGCGACCATGACCCCATCGCCTATGGCGACCTCGATCTTGATGCAAACGCCATGCTGATGGACACGGAATTCGCCACCGGCCTTGGCGAGGCGGAGGTCTATGACTCTTGGGCTGCCGGCGGCGAGCTTGGTGAGGAGCAGTTCGTCACCGTGCTTTATGGCGTCTATGACGCTGATGACGACCTGATCGTCACCCAGGCCGAATACGACGTCGTCGGGGTGTTCTGGACAGCAGATGCCGCCACGACCGAGACGCTCGAAGCCGAGGTGATCTCGCTCAACGATTGGACCTATGACGATCTCTATGCCAACGGCATCAGCGCGGAAGACTTCATCGACGAGATGGAAGTCTATGACGTGACCGGCGAGGAGATCGGCGATGTCGAAGACATCATCATCGGGCCGGATGGCCGGATCGCGTCGATTGTGGCCGAAGTCGGCGGCCTGTGGGATATCGGCGATACCCATGTCAGCGTCCCCTATGCCGAAGTTGTCATGAGCGATGACGGGCTTGGCGTTGTCATTCCGGTGACCGAGGAGACGGTGGGCAATTACGGCTTTGACCGAGACGTCTTCACGGCCGGGTCCGCTACCAGCGAAGTGGTGAGCGGCGTCGACGATGCCGAGGTTCTGCGCGGCTGGCGCGTCTCGGAACTGATCGGCGACTATGCTCGCATCCGCGATGGCGACGTCTATAGCAACTATGGCTATATCAGCGACCTGCTTCTGCAGGATGGGCAGGTGGCAGCCGTGGTCGTTCAAGCCAATGATGCGTATGGCAGCGGCTACCGTGCCTATCCCTATCAGGGGTACGGTGCCGGGTCCGGATGGGACGCAGGCTCGCCCTATTACGACATGCCCTATGGAGCGCAGGAAGTCGGTGAAACCGAAACCTTCGACTACGGGCGCTTCTGATCCAGCGTCGCTGTTCCGGCCCCGCCTTGAAAGAGGCGGGGCCGCCGCTTGCGACAGGCGAAGGGTTAATGCAAATCAAGCCTGAAGAGTTTGCTGTCACACCTGGGCCTGTCGAAGGAGACAAAGCCGATCTATGGCGAGATTAACAGCGCGTGCTTGATTGGAGTGAGCGACAGGCAGACGTCCTTTCTTGCCCGTGATGCGGCAATCCATCCCTTGCCTGGCCGCGTGTCCGAATTTCTCGCCAGCCAGCGGAAGCCTTATGGTGCAGCGGCCCAATAAGGGATGCCCCAAGCCCGCCTCTGCGGTCTAATCCCCAAACCGATCATCTTGCGGGTTGGGCATTCTGTGTACAGCTATGGCCCCCGCTCGAAGGGCCGCCCCGAGCTTGGCGGGTCTGGTCCGCTAATGGGATGTGCCGGCTGCTTCCCCACCGTCGTGTTATCCTGAACCGGGATCAACCGTGCAACAAGGACAAGCAGCCATGTGTGCCAAGAAACAAGGAAGCCTCGAAAATCTCTCCATAGTCGGTGTCGATATCGGGAAGGACGTGTTCCACCTGGTCGGCTTTGACCGATCGGGCCAGGTCGTTCTGCGGAGGAAGATCAAGCGTCTCGCATTGCAGGAAACATTCGGCATGCTTCCGCGGTGCATCGTCGGGATGGAAGCCTGCCTTAGTGCCCATGTCGTCAGCCGCACTCTGCGTGGGATGGGCTTCGAGCCGCGGATCATACCTGCGATCTACGTGAAGCCTTTCAACAAGGGTCAGAAGAACGACTACAACGATGCCGAGGCCATCGCCGAAGCCGCCTTGCGCCCGAACCTACGAACCGTCCCGGAGAAGAACCAGGACCAGCTTGATCTGCAGGCGCTGCATCGTGTTCGTTCAAGGCTGGTGTCGCGCCGGACCGCGACCATCAACCAGATCCGCGCCTTTCTGATCGAGCATGGGATCACCGTGCGCTCTGGCCTGCGGGCCCTTAACAACTCGTTCGAGGCAATCCTCGATCAGCGCCGGGATGAGATCTCGCCCCGGATGCGCGGGGTTCTGACTGGCCTTCGAGACGATTGGCACTGGCTGGATAAGCGGATCGACCAGCTCTCAGACGAGATCAAGGAGGTCAGCCGGAGTGAGGAAAGCTGTGCCCGGATCATGTCGATCCCCGGCGTCGGCCCGATGATCTCGACGGCGATGGTTGCAGCCATCGGGAAGGGGGAAGCCTTTGACCGAGGGCGCGACTTCGCGGCTTGGGTAGGCTTGGTGCCCCAGCAGTTCAGCACGGGCGGCCGAACAATCCTCGGCAGGATCACCAAGCGGGGCAGTCGGTATCTTCGGATGTTGCTGGTTCAGGCGGCGCGGATCATCATGATGCGCCCCCACCTTTGGCCGAACTTCAGCTTCGGCAACTGGCTGGCCGGAGCCGTGGCACGCATGCCCGGCAACAAGGCCGCCATCGCGCTGGCCAACAAGCTGGCCCGGATCGCCTGGAGCATCTTGCGTCACGGCACCAGCTTTGACGCTGCAAGAGACAGAGACATGGTGATGGAAGCCGTCTGAGGCTTCCTCCGCCATCACGACGTTCGCGAAAGAGAGAACAGCATGGAACGGATCAACTACGCCCCCAGAGTCTGAGAGCCCTAAGGGTCGTCATCGACCTGTCCGCTAATGAGACCAAGGCGCGTGCGTAACCCCATCATGGCCACGGCCCACGAGCCGATCCAACAGGCCGGATACATATGAGCGACTTCCGCAGCCACGCCAAATTCTCAATTGCGAACAGCAGCCGGCACATACATATGGCTCAGTTGTCGCCACTTGCCTGCCGATCGAGCCCTTCCAGGTCGGTTTCGTTGCTCAGCATCAGGGCGAAAGGGCGTAGGTGCGGGATGTGGGCACAGATGATCATCGCGGCGATCGTGATGGGTACGGCAAGTATCGCGCCGGCAATGCCCCAGATCCAGCCCCAGACCAGCAGGGTGATCAGCACCACCAGCGAGGACAGGGACACCTGCCGGCCCTGTACGCGCGGATCGACGTAGTTGCCCATCACCTGCTCGATGGTGAAGATGCCGATGCCGACAATGACCGCCGTGCCGGGGTCCTTCTGCACCACCGCGTAAAGCACCGGCAGTGCGCCCGAGATCAGCGAACCCAAGGTCGGGATATAGTTCAGCACGAAGGTTAGCAGGGCCCAGACCACCAGCAGGTCGACCCCGAAGATCCATAGCCACGTCACGTAGAGAACGGCTGTGATCACCCCCAGGATCGTGCGCGCGACAAGATATCGGCGTAGCAGGCTGGCGATGACTGCCGTCGACTCCGTGACGTCCTGACGGGTCCGGCCATCTGTCACGCAGGTAAGCTTCTGCTGCCACTTGGGTGCCTCGGTCAGCATGATGAGGGTCAGGAAGATCACTAGGACCGTCGCGAACAACGCGGAACTGGCCGTGCTGAGGATCTGCACGGCAATGCCGGATGCCCAGCTGCCCAAATCTTCAACGAGGAAGCGGCCTCCATCGGGGAGCAGTTCCCGGACCCCCGCCGTCATGCCGCCGGACGTGGAGAACCCCTGATCCGAGGATGATGGGATCGTTGTGCCCGTGCCCGCAGCATCTTCGGTGGTTCCGTCCGGCTGATCGCGCATCTCCTGCCCGAACTCAGGCAGGAGACTGCCGCCGGCGCTTGCGGCCGGGAACCTCTCGACCACCTGTTGTGCCGCGATCCAGATCATCGCGACGAACATCAGCAGCGCAACCACGACCGCGCCTATTGCCGCGGCATGGCCCAGCCAGCTCACCTTGTCCGGCACCCGTCTGGACACCATCCGGTCCAGCGGCGCTACCAGCAGCGCGAGAAACACCGAAAACACGACCGGAACCATGAAGGCCCCCGTTGCGTGCAGCGCCCATCCCGTCAGGATGACCGTTATGGTGGACAGCAGCCACAGAAGCGGACCGCGGGTTTGATGTGGGGGCGTGTCGCTGTTCATCATGCGTCCTTTCCTCGGGCTTCTCCGACGCAGGCTCTGTGTTCGCCACCGGACAACTGCCCCTCGTTCGGATGATCATTTCTCCAACAGCCCGATCTCCCCGATGTTCCTGAAAGTGTCTTTGCGGCGCATCATCAGCCGGACAGCCACTAGCGCAGATCAGGCCTCGGATCGCCTGTAGGGCGTTTTCTTTCCTCTCACGAAGAAGACAGTGCAAAGCGTGCAGATCCTGCTGCAGGCGATCAGGCCCAGGACCCGCTCGATCAGTCACTCAATGCCGGTGGGCGCCCAGAGAACGATCGGGCACAGGGTCACCCATGCCAGTATAAGGCCGATCAGCGCGCGCTTTGCCCAAGGGTGATGATGGCCGCGTGCCGTCGCCAAGCAGGCCGGGGCAGAACCCCCTGCAAAATGGCTCGTGCGCCCAATTCCGGCACGGGAATATCAACAAACAGGAGGCGTGGGCGCGATCAGTCCTTGACCTGCGCGATGTGCGTCAGGGTGACGAGGCCAAGGCCGCCGGCGAGGTTTCCGGCAGTCACGATGAGCAGGCAGCGAAGGAGGTCGTGCAAGCCAACGTTGGCGTCGAAGAAGATGCCGAAGAGGACATGCAGGGAGGTTACGATGACATGGTCGAACGGTCCAATGGCCAGCAGCGCTCCGACCATGTAGGCGAGGGCGATCCGGCTGCCCACGCTGTTCACGGCCTGCAGCAGAAAAGATAGCAGGGTCACCAGTGCTCTGCCCGAGATGGCCTTGACGAAGAACACGAGGTTTTCCCGGGCGGCGATCTCTTCGGCTGCGCGGACAAGTGCCTCCGGTGCCCCTGTCGGCAGAGCGCCTTCCACTGACAAGATCCAGGCGAACAACCCGCCGCCCACCAGGTTCAGCAGGAAGGTGAGGCCCCAGAGGCGAAAGAGGCCCATGACCATCCCCGGCTTCCGACGCTCCACAATGGTCGCCACCGGGTCGAAGAAGTTCTCGGAGAACAGTTCGGCGCGGCTCGCCACCAGGAACACCAGGCCCAGGCCGAAGGCCAGTGCTCCCCCAAACCTGCGGATGCCGTGAGATGCCTCACTGAGGAGTGCCTCGACGGTACCGAGTGCGACCATTCCGAAGATGACAGTCAGGCCAGCGATGAAGCCAGTCGACAGCAGTTCGATCATCGACTGGTTGAGACGACGTGCGCCTTCGTCAACGGCTCTGTCAAAGGCTTCTTTGGGGTGCGGCGCGACAGACATGAGATCTTTCCTTCAGCAGGGGGTGCAGGCGAGCCCTATCCGCCAGATCGCTCGAGGCCCGGCTCTTTGCTCCACGGCAGGCACCGTCGGCCCCTGTGCGGGTCACATGGCCTGCAGCCGCTCCAGCATCACCTCGTTGGTCCTAGATGTCGTGGGCCGATCCCGCTGAATATGATAGCCCCGCGGATCGGTGTGGCGCGCGATCAGCGCCCGGCGGCTCCAGCGGCCCCGCATCTGCATGAAACCTTTTTCATCGCGGATGCTGTTATCCCGTCCCACCCGAAGGTGGAGGTGGCGCAGGTTGGCCGGCACCCATCGCGGCTTTTCATCGGTCCCGTCCCATTGGTGATAGATCCCGTCATAGGTGATGACCCGGACGTTCGACCCGCCACGGCGCAGGTCGTCGGCAATGTCATGAACGCGCGGGATGCTGACGTTGCGGTCCTTCTCACCCAACAGGATGGCCACGGGTGCACCGGATGTGGTCGGATCGTCCAGGCGCGGGATCGAGCAGCCGTAATAGCTGACATGGGTCGCAAAGCGCGGCCCGTTCGGCAGGAAGAGGTGGGCCAACTGCTCATAGGCGGCAAGCTGGGTGATCATCCCACCATAGGAAAAGCCGATGATCCCGATCCTGCTTTCGTCCACATCCTCGCGTCCTGCCAGATAATTCAGACCGGAGAAGGCATCGCCCAGCATCATTGCCTCGGTCACCGTCATGGCCCTGATAAAGTCACCATTACCGCCAACGCCACGCGACGCAAAGCTGTCGATCACCAGAACGACGTAGCCTTCGTCCGACAGCATCCGGCCATAATCCCGTTCGCGCCTGTCTTGCAGGCCCCCCAGCCCTTCCGAGATGACCAGAGCCGGGCAGGGCCCGTTGCGGTCCTGCGGCAGGTACAACTCTGCCTGAATCGCGATTGTCGGAACAGCCGCGGCGTCGCTCATGTCGCCGATCAGAAGCGGGTTTGGCCCAGTGATGGTGAGCTTCTGCATGCGGTGACTGGCCTCTGGGTGTAACGCCCCGGATGCAAAGTTAACAGACACACGGGCGGAGGGTTCCTGTGCCGCCTGTTCAGGCGTGGCACCTCAATAATCCCAATGAATGCGTGATTGCGCAGGATGGCGTTCCTGCGCTTGCGCATGGCACAAGCCCATGCTGGTTTGAGGAGTCGTATGAGCGGGCAAAAATGGCGGCGGCCTTGTCATCAAAGCTTCAGGCGCGCGTCGCCGGGATGTTTCAGACCAAGGCGACAGCTGGAGGAAATGCGGGAACTTCTGCTTTTCCAAGTTACGAGGATATTTCAGGATGAAGAATACGCTCATTGTCCCAGCATTGTCGGCGCTTTTGTGCTCTGCTGCGGCCGAGGCCCAGCAGGCATTTCCCCCCACTCTCACTGCCCATGCCGAACTGCCCGGAGCGTCTTTTGTCCCAGCTCCTGTCGGCACTCCGCCCCATTACAATGTCTCTGGGCGTTTCACGGGCGAGGGCGGTCGGGTCACGGATCTGTATGCCAATGTTCAGCCCGCCACCGGGCTTGCGCTGCCTTTCCCGGGTCAGCCGCTGCAGGGCTTTTCCGGTATCCGCTCTCTTGGCGAGGGCCGCTATCTCGTGCTGACGGACAACGGCTTTGGGGCAAAGAACAATTCTTCGGACGTCATCTTGATGTTCAACATCGTCAAGCCGGATTGGGACAGTGGGCGTGTCGCTATCGAGAACACGGTCCAACTTTCTGACCCAGATCAAAAGGTGCCCTTTCCGATCATGAATGAAGCGGCACCAGGCCGCTTCCTGACTGGAGCCGATTTCGATCTGGAGTCCATCCAGCCGGTCGGCGACGGCTATTGGCTCGGGGACGAATTTGGCCCTTGGCTGATCCAGGTGAACGGCGAGGGTGAGGTGCTGAAGGTGGTGGCGACCGAGCCCGGCGGCGTCCTGATGCGCTCGCCCGACAATGCCTTTGTCAGTGCGCCAGACCCCGGGGCGGCCTTGCCTGCCGAGGTGGTTACCTTCCGCTCTGGGGGGTATGAAGGGATGGCGCTCTCGCAGGATCAGAAGACACTTTATCCGCTGCTGGAAAAGCCGGTCTGGGACGCTGCCGCAGGGGCCCGCGAAGCAGTGAATGGTACCCCGGTGCTGCGGCTTTTCGAAGTCTCGGCCGAGACGGGCGCATGGAGCGACAAGATCCGCTACTATCCCCTGGATGCTCCCGATCATGCCATCGGTGACTTCAACCTGATCGCCGGCACCCGCGGATTGATCATCGAGCGCGACAGCGGCCAAGGCGATCCGCGCGCGGGCTGGGCTGAAACTCCTGCCTCCTTCACGCGCATCTATCTGGTCGATCTGGAGCGCACGGATGAAAACGGCGTGCTCGAGAAGATCGCCTATATCGACCTGATGAATATCCAGGATCCCGACAGCATTGCGCCCCGCGGCACGATTGATGGAGTTTTCACTTTTCCTTTCGTCACCATCGAAAACGTCGATCGCGTCGACGAGAGCCATATCATTGTCGCCAACGACAACAACTACCCCTTCTCAGTTGGTCGCCAGCAGGGACGTGCCGACGACAACGAGATGATGTTGCTCGAGGTCGCTGAGTTTCTGAACGCAGAGTAACGGAAGGTTCGAAAGGTCGTGTCTGTCGCGTATCAGATACGCGACAGAGGGAAGTCTGTAGACCTGCAGGTTCACTTATGCGCGTCAGCATGGTGCTGCCCCGGAGCCTGGCACGTGAGCGGCCGGTCTTGCTGATCCAGCGGATCTGCCGCTGCATCCCGGTTCCCGGGAACTGTGTTGCGGGCGCAACCGTTCCGGATGATGAAGAGCGCGCTGAAAGCCCATGATGCCCGACCTTGAACCGCTACGTATCTTGCGGTTCGAGCTAGCCCGTCTGGTGGCAAGCTTTGTTGCGCTTCTGCCGAACCTCCTCGCGGCTCTCATCATCCTTGTCTTGACATGGGTACTGGCGCGCTATGCCTGGCGGGGCGAGGCCCGGCTCCTGAGGCGCTGGCGCCAGCGCCCTGCGCTCATCGCGGCAGCTCGAACGTTGACGCGAAGCCTCATCTGGTTCGGGGGTCTGATCGTCGCGGCGGTGCTGGTCTTTCCCGGAATGTCCGCGACCAACGTGGTTGCGGGTCTCGGGGTCGGCTCGTTGGTTGTCGGCCTCGCCTTCAAGGACATCTTCGAGAACTACCTTGCTGGCCTTCTGATCCTGCTGCGGAGGCCCATGAGGATCGGTGACGACATCCTCTGCGAGGGGATCGAGGGCCAGGTGGAGCAGATCACCATCCGCGACACCTACCTGCGCCGCCGGTCAGGAGAGCTTGTGCTCGTGCCGAACGCCTTCATTTACCGCAACCCGACCACGGTGCTGACCGACCAGCCGCTGCGCCGGATCACGCTGGAGGTGGGCGTCGCCTACGACACGGATCTGGAGCAGGCCCATTCAGTTCTGTTTGACGCTTTCACGGGGCTTGAAACCGTCGACACGTTGAAGAAGACCGAGGTGTTTTGCCAGGGCTTTGGCGACTCCTCGATCGACTTCGTGCTGCGCTGGTGGACCGGATCGACGCCGGTGGAGGAATTACGCTCGCGTGACGAGGTGGCCCGGGCGGTGAAGTGCGCACTGGACGGCGCCGGCATCGACATTCCCTTCCCGCAGCGCACGCTCAGTTTTTTAGAGCCGGTGCCCCTTGAGGATCGTCAAACAGACCAGCAATAGAGGCGCTGTTGCGGCGAAAGCGCGGAGTAACATTGCCATTACTGCCCCGCTCTTGGTTGGTCGCTTGAAAAAGGTTCGTGCAGCAAGAGGAAGTCCGGCGGCTGGCGTCTTTCCGGCCGTCACGTCATGCACGGCGGGACGCTGACTTCGACGCACAGACTGCAGTGGCCGGCAGGTGCTCAAGATATTCCGCAAATCTCCAGCGTTCCTCGGATAATGTTCCTGTCACCGCACTTGGAGAGCTTTGGCTGCCTCTGCTCTCCTAGCTGGCACCTCCCGTGGTGGGCAGGAGGGGGACCCACGCGAGGTTGCCAACAAGGAAAGACGAGGCCCCCTTGGGGGGCCTTGTGTGGGGGAACCAGCGGTTCCTTGGACGGACAGGCGTGTGGCCTGGGGCAAGGGCGGGGGCGTTTGGCTTGTCCAAACTCCCCCCTGCGTCTCGATCACTGCGCGCCCTGCGCAGGGATTTCGCTCTTCTATTCCGGCCAGAGCTATCCAAACTTCCGCCTTGGCGGCGGGCCTTGCATGGCGGTGAGCTGAACGCGCCCACAAAGAGCGAAGGGAAGCGAACTGTTTTGTGGGGAGCTCTGGCCGGATCAACTGCCCGTCCGGTTGCCCACAGGCTGACGCTCGATCTCTTCACCTGTGTCGGGATTTACAGCCCTAATGGCGCTGTCACTTCCGGGCTGTGAGCTTTGTCCAAGCAGGAGGTTCCTGGTAAGCTTCATCTTGAGTCCTCTCATTCAGGCGAAGGAGCTGTTGGGGACAAACGCAACATGCGCCAATGTATTTCGTCAGCGACCGCCACTCGATCGTCCGCGGGCGGCCAACGTCGTGCTGACGACCCGTCCGCAGTTTGCTGCGAGCGATTGGGGAGGGACGCGACGTTGCGATTGCGCAGCGGCAGCTCAGTCCTCATCGCTCACTGGCAACTCTGACACCATTACGACATAAATCGGCCTTATCGTCTTCGGTGCTGCTTGCGCGGCCTGACCTGCGCTCTCCAAGAGGGTCTCAGCTGTGTTCCTTATAGCTGCCGGATGGCTGCGGCGACGAAGGGTCTGCTATGCGGGAGACCTTGCGGCGGCTCGCTGCACTTGCAGGTTTGCCAAACATGCCTGAGCTGCCGTTAGCTGTGTAGCTAAGGAGCTGCATCTGGAGCTCGACGTGATAACACCCGACCATTCTCAAGACAGAGCCCCCTCTACCTGATACCCTGCGCAACCGCTTCACCACCTGCTCTTCTTAGAAATCTGCTTATTTCATGGTTTCCAGTGGGCCCAAATTTACACCGAGCCAATATAGAGCCTGTACGCAGCTTTCAATCTGGCGCTGCAGGAGGTTCCGTTCTGCTTGAGGCAGTATTCGAAGACAGTCATGATCTAAGGCGGCCTTTTCTCTAGTGGCAATCAGAGTTCGGGTAAGGTCTTCCAGAGTATTCTTCGCGTGCATCTTTCTATTCACCTTAAATTGCTGCCTTAGCGAACATGAATCTTGGGTATGAAGTAGCGACTCCAGCATGGCTCCGGTCACCCAGCACAACCTTTGATTGATTCGACTTATATGTTCAAAATAATGATCGAAAGTTACCAATAGGCGAAAAATTGCCGATGAGAATGCTCCGGCTGTTCTCCAACGAACCTTGTGGGATTTTTGATACACCGGGTAGGAGCTGGTAGCCGCAAGATGCTAGACGGCAACGCGCTGCAGCCGTTTATTAACCCGGCTGAATGTGTACAGGTTAAGCGGCTAATCTGTGTGCCTCGGCTGACGGAAAGTCCGATGGACGGGGCTGCGGACATGCTGTCACCATCCCCTGATCTCTCTATAGTTGAACGAATTATCTTGCGCTCAGGTCATTCTGCAACGGCTGCCTTTGGTGGCCCGAGGCCGGACCCGAAGCCAGTCGAAGCCAGTCGAAGCCAGTCGAAGCCAGTCGAAGCCAGCATAAAAGCGTTTCAATCTGCGCTCAGTTCAAGGCTTCAGTGCTGTCCTTCATACACATTTCCTCTTTGTCGTGAGCCTGTTCTGCTGTCACCCCGGTTGAAGCCGCTGCTCTGGCAGGTCAGTGCCTTCAACGTCTCTCATACGATCACGATTGCGCTTGGCACGTTGGGCCTCGTCGCGATCCACCATGAGATCGTCAAGCCGCTGATCGCGCTTTCCATTGCTTCGACCGCCGTCCAAATTTTGTTCACGGAGCAGCTCCAGGCGTGGCAACCCCTCGTAGTTTTCGGGTTTGGGCTTCTTCATTGCTTGGGCTCCACAGGCATGTTGGCCGAGATAGGCTTGCCAGATGCCCACTTCATCACCGGTCTTATTGCCTTCAACCCAGGAAGGGCAGGGAGGTGGACCTCGCTCCGCCGCCTCTTGAGGACGCCCGCTGCAAGAGGATCTTTTCTTATCGCTACAACAAAGACCGTCGAGCTGTCTCCACAAATGTTTGCAACTGTACCCGGCTCACTGGCTTGGCGAGGAAGACAGCTCCATTCGCATTGTCCCCTGTGTGAAGCTTGTCCTGTGTATAGCCCGACATGAGGGCGATACGGATCCTCGGGTAGGTGCGGGATATGGCTTGGGCGAGATCCAGTCCTGACTCCCCCGGCATGACCACGTCGCTGATCAGCAGATCAAGGCCACTTTCGCGGGACATGATGTCACGAGCCTCCTTGCCGTTGGACGCTGTCAGCGTTTCGCATCCCAAAGAGGCCAGCATGCGTGCAACCACCCGTGCCACCGCCGGCGTATCATCAACGACGAGTGCCTTCAGTCTTCTCTCAGGAGAGGCCGCGACAGCCTGATCTGCTGCCACCTCTCCGCGCGTGTCAACCGGCGCGACCGCAAAATGCATGGCGACTGTTGTGCCTTGCCCTATGAAGCTTGAAAGCGTCACGAAGCCTCCGATCTGCTCAAGGTAACCCCGCACCCGCGAAAGACCCAGCCCCGACCCCTGGCCGACCGAGCGGGTCGTAAAGAACGGCTCAAATACCTGTCCCTGCAACTGCTCAGGGATCCCGCAGCCTGTATCCTGCACCGAAAGGCAGATCCAGGTTTGAGCGTCTCCGCCATTGGGATGTGCACGTTCCACGGCGTTCAGCATGACTCGGATGGTGCCCGTGCCCTCAATGGCCTCGCGAGCATTGATGGCCACGTTCAGCAGACAGCTTTCTGCCATGGCCACGTCGATGAGAACTGGCGGCAGGCCTGCATCCACCTCCAGTTCGAGCTTGATCCGGGACGGGATGGCGCGACGGACGAACGGTGCCCAAGACTGCAGGAAGGCCCCAAGGTCTGCGGTCTGCGGGGTCAGTTTCGACTTGCCGGCGAATGCAAGGAGGCTGTCATTCGACCTTGTTGCACATCTCAGTGAGGGGGATTCATTGAGCGCGTCCTGAGGGTTAGGTCGAGGGCATGCCGAAGCCTTCCCCGATCCGCTACCGCACGACGAACTGGTCAAACTACAATGCGGCGCTGCGCAAGCGCGGCTCGCTGTCGGTCTGGTTCGATCCCGAGACGGTCTGGCACGCCGACAAGACCGGCAAGCGCGGGCGACCCGAGACCTTCTCGGAGGCTGCCATCCAGACCTGCTTGACCCTGAAAGTGCTCTTCGGGCTTCCGCTCCGGCAGACGGTCGGGCTGGTTGAAAGCCTGATCCAGATGGCGGGGCTTGATTGGCCGGTTCCGGACTATTCGACGCTGTGCCGCCGGCAGGCGAGGATCGCGGTGCAGGTCCCGTATCGCGCGTCCGGGCAGCCCCTGAACCTGTTGATCGACAGCACCGGTATCAAGTTCCGCGGGGACGGCGAGTGGCAGGCCCGCAAACATGGCCCGTCACGCCGGAGGCAATGGAGAAAGGTCCACCTCGCCATGGACGCGGGCACCGGGGATGTGCGCGCGGTCGAGTTGACCTCGAGCCGCCAAGGCGACAGCCCGCTGCTGCCGGAGCTTCTGGCGCAGATCCCGCCGGAAGAGACGATCGGCACGGTCACCGCAGATGGTGCTTACGATACACGACGATGCCATGGCGCGATCATCGACCGAGGAGCGGATGCCGTCATACCGATCCGGCGCAATGGCCGCGCCTGGAAAGAAGACTGTCCCGCTGCTGCCGCGCGAAATGAGATCCTGCGGGCAACCAGGCGCTTGGGCCGGGCGCTCTGGAAGAAGTGGACCGGCTATCACGTCCGAAGTCGGGTCGAAGCTTTGATGAACTGCCTGAAGCTCTTCGGCGAGAGGATCATGTCACGAGACCCCGCCCGCCAGACCGCCGAAATCCAGATCCGCATCGCCATCATGAACCGCTTCTCGGCCCTTGGCAGGGCCGAGATCGAAGCCGTCCGCTGAAGAATGGCGGGAAAAGGGGCAGTCATGCTCGGGGCTGATTTGCGCAACATCGCCGCCTTTGAGCGTCCTTAAGTAATACTTTACCGATCAGCACCCGTTTCTTCCTCAACTTTGATCTGGCGCAAGGTCATGCACCTTCGGAAATGTCATGAGCAATGATGAAGCAGATCGCCTGTTCTGGCGGCCAGCCCTTCCATGGACGCGATACTGGCCAGGATTGGCTCTCGTTGGCTCAATAATGGAGAGATAGGATGCGCCTTGCTTATGTCAGCCTGCCGGGACGCGGAGCGAATGACCGCTTTCTTGCCAATGTCGCAACTCGGCTGCAAGCCCGTGGCTTGCGCTTGGCCGGCACGGTTCAAAGCAACCTCGAGCGGCCTGATCGTAAGAAATGCGATATGGATATCATCGTTCTCCCCGATGGGCCGGTTCTGCGTATCAGCGAGGAGCGTGGCGATCTGGCTCGTGGCTGCCGATTGGATGCAGGTGTTCTGGAGGAAGCCGTTGTTGGCGTCGCGCGCTCACTTCCCGGCTCGGATCTGCTGATCGTCAACAAATTCGGCAAGCAAGAAGCCGAGGGGCGGGGAATGGCCCCATTGATTGCCGAGGCGCTGGAGCAGGACATCCCTGTGCTGCTTGGTGTCAACGGCCTGAACCTTTCCGCGTTCCAGAGCTTTGCAGGGGGATTCGAGATGGCCCTTGCGGACGAGCCGGACCTGGTCCTGAACTGGTGTCTGACTGCCACGCGCTGTGCCGCCTGAGCTAGTGCGGTAGCTCTGGCAGAAATTCCTCCTCGGTGCTTTGCCCGTGGAACGGCGGATGGCGGATCATGCTGCTCGCAGCAGCTGCCTTCCGTAACAAAAAAATCTGCACAAAACGAACAGCTTTACGCGTTGCCTCTGTGAAAGCGTGTGGCTGTCGGAGCATAGCCTCAGGGTCAACTCCTTCCGCGCAAAAGCCTTTCTTCGCTTCGGTACTTTAACAGTGCGCGGCCAAAGCCGGATGACACAAATCATGCACAACAACCCGTCCTCTTGGAGGGTGGCAGAGACTTTGATCCCTCAGTGCATGTGCTCGAAGTTTTTTAACCAATTTGTCGAGGGTTTGATCTAGCGCAAAGCGGCCTGCAACCCAAAGCGGCATATCAAGCTCATGGAACGGTTCGCCAATATCAGGTCACCCCGTCTTTCCGATGCTTGTTTCGGCTCATGTGCGCAGTGGCTTGCACGCCGCGCCCGGGCCGGATCCGGGAGACAGCCAACGACCCTGTCTGGCCGGGTGCTTCCCCAAAGGACTTCGCTCGCAAAGGGCTACAATGCAAGGGCTTCGAAGTTCCAAACAGCAGCAAAATCTGGACTTTTCAGTGACCAGAACAAGATCGCGGCACGGTTCCTTCCTTCGAAAATAAGCGAGCACAGCGAACGATCGCCTCCGCCCCTTCTTGCACGGCCGAAGGTCAATCCAATCAAGGCGCCGGGATATTGAAGGCACGACAATGATCCAAAGTTATTCTGATAAGGCTGCAGAAGGCGCGGGACGGGCGCTGTGGACCAGCACGGCCGCCTTCACGGCCTGTTTTGCTGTCTGGACGATCTTTTCCATCATCGGGCTCTCGATCAAGGAAGAGCTTGGCTTGTCCGAAACCCAGTTCGGCCTGTTGATCGGGACGCCGATCCTGACAGGCTCACTCTCCCGCCTGGTGCTGGGGGTGTGGGCCGATCGTTTCGGCGGGCGGCGCCTCTTCTTCGTCGTGATGCTGCTTGCGGCTGCAGCCACCTTCCTTACCTCCTTTGCGCACAGCTACATCACGCTGCTGATTGCGGCGCTTGGCGTGGGGCTCGCTGGAGGCGCCTTTTCGGTGGGTGTGGCCTATGTGTCCAACTTCTACCCGCAGAGCCAGCAGGGCACCGCGCTTGGCACGTTTGGCGCCGGCAATGTCGGATCAGCAGTCACCAAGTTTGTTGCGCCCTTTGTCATGGTGGCGATGGGTTGGGAGGCCGTGGCGCAGATCTGGGCAGCAGCACTTGTTATCATGGCATTCGTCTTCCTTCTGTTGACCAAGGAAGACCCTGGCCACCTTGCGCGAAAGCAAAAGGAGCGGACACCTGCAGGTGCACAGTTTGCAGTGCTGCGGAACCTTCAGGTTTGGCGATTCTCGCTTTATTACTTCTTTGTCTTCGGCGCCTTTGTGGCCTTGGCCCTCTGGCTGCCCCGCTATCTCGTTGGGGTCTATGATCTCGACATCAAGAGCGCGGGCATGCTCGCGGCCTTCTACTCCGTCCCGGCAAGCCTTTTCCGCATCTATGGCGGCCGGCTTTCGGACCGCTACGGCGCACGGGCGGTTCTCTATTGGACCTTTGGCGTCTCGGTGCTCTGCACCTTCATGCTGAGCTATCCCCCGACGACCTATGTCATTGAGGGGATCACCGGGCCGATCACCTTCTCGACCTCGATGGGACTGGTGCCATTTGTTGTCACCATCTTTGTGTTGGGGTTCTTCATGAGCCTTGGGAAAGCTGCGGTCTTCAAACATATCCCGGTCTATTACCCCAATCATGTCGGGGCAGTCGGGGGCCTTGTGGGCATGATCGGAGGCTTGGGCGGCTTCGTGCTCCCGCTCGCTTTCGGCATGCTAAACGACCTGACAGGGGTCTGGACCAGCTCATTCGCGCTTCTGTTTGTGCTTGTCTCGGGGGCATTCATCTGGATGCACGTGACCATCCGGCAGATGGAGACGGCGGCGGCCAGGGCTGGTCAGGCCGAAGCGACGCCGGAACTGCCGGAAATGATCGGCATGGGCGAGCCGGGCGTTTCAATCCCACCGCGCGCGGGTGCCATCCAGGACTGGCGCCCGGAAGATCCCGATTTTTGGGAAAAAGCGGGGCGTCCGGTCGCCCAAAGAAATCTGTGGATCTCAACCTACTGCCTGCTGCTGTCCTTTGCGGTCTGGATGGTCTGGTCGGTCGTGGTGGCCCGTCTGCCCGCCATCGGATTTGACTTCGACACCGGCCAACTCTTCTGGCTCGCTGCTTTGCCGGGACTTTCAGGGGCGACGCTGAGGATTTTCTACTCCTTCCTCGTCCCCATCTTTGGCGGGCGTCTCTGGACAACCGTCTCCACCGCATCTCTGCTGATCCCGGCGTTTGGCATCGGCTACGCGGTACAAAACCCAGACACGCCGTTTCTCATCTTCCTCGTGCTCGCACTGCTTTGCGGTCTCGGCGGTGGCAATTTCGCCTCCTCCATGTCGAACATCTCGTTCTTCTTTCCCAAGCACGAAAAGGGCAATGCACTGGCGCTCAATGCGGGGCTGGGGAACCTCGGTGTCAGCCTGATGCAGTTCCTTGTTCCTGTGGTGACCACCTTCGCCCTGTTCGGCGCTCTTGGCGGAGCTGCCCAGGTAACCGCCGAAGGCGAGCAGGTCTGGATGCAATATGCCGGTTTCGTGTGGGTACCGCTGATCCTTCTCGGAACGGTGGCGGCCTGGGCCGGGATGAATGACATCCAGAGCGCCAAGGCCTCCTTTGCAGAACAGGCACCGATCTTTCGCCGGATGCACACTTGGCTGATGTGCTGGCTTTACACCGGCACCTTCGGGACCTTCATCGGCATGTCGGCTGGCTTCCCGTTGCTGTCGCGCATGGTGTTCCCGGACGTCAACGCGCTGAACTATGCCTTCCTGGGGCCGCTTGTGGGCGCCATTTCCCGCGCCGGAACGGGATGGGTCGCCGACAAGTACGGCGGCGCCCGGGTTACCTTCTGGGTCTTCGTGGCGCAGATCGCCGCGGTTTTCGGAATGATCTGGTTTCTCGACCTTGGCAGCTTTCCGGGCTTCTTCGCGATGGTGCTGTTCCTTTTCTTCGCGAGCGGTATTGGAAACGCGTCCACCTTCCAGATGGTGCCCGGGATCATGCGGCTGGAGATCGACCGCACCGCAGCCCATTTGTCCGCACCGGACCGCCGCAAGCAGGCTGAACGCGAGTCTGCCGCGATCATCGGGTTCACGTCAGCCATCGCCGCCTACGGCGCCTTCTACATCCCGCGCGCCTATGGATCGTCAATCGAAGCGACCGGCAGCGCCAATGCCGCCCTTTGGGCCTTCGGGATCTTTTACGTCACCTGCGCCGCCCTGACCTGGTGGGTCTATTCCGGCCCGCGCGGGATCCTTCGAACACTCGAACGCGGCAATGCGTCGCGCTCGTCTGCAACTGCATGACCGGAGAAAGCAATGAGCCATTTCCTCGACCGACTGACCTACCTGCGCCGCGAGCAGGAGACCTTCTCGGAAGGACACGGCGTCACGACGCGCGAAAGCCGGCAATGGGAAGACGCCTATCGAAAGCGTTGGAGCGCCGACAAGATCGTCCGTTCGACCCACGGCGTGAACTGCACCGGATCCTGTTCATGGAAGATCTACGTCAAGGGCGGCATCGTTACTTGGGAAACCCAGCAGACGGATTATCCGCGTACGCGTCCCGACCTGCCCAACCACGAGCCCAGGGGCTGCCCAAGGGGCGCGAGCTACAGCTGGTATCTTTATTCGGGAACCCGCATTCGCTACCCTCTGGCGCGGGAGCGGCTGATCCGTCACTGGCGGGCCGCGCGTGAAACGATGAGCCCGGTCGCGGCCTGGCGATCCATTGTGCAAAATCCCGAACAACGGCGTGATTGGGTGTCCAAACGCGGGCGCGGCGGGTTTGTGCGTGTCGGATGGGAAGAAATCAACGAACTGATCGCTGCCGCCAACGCTTACACGATCAAGGAGTACGGCCCCGACAGGATCGCTGGCTTTTCGCCCATCCCGGCAATGTCGATGATCTCCTACGCGGCCGGCTCGCGCTATCTTTCCCTGTTGGGTGGAACCCTTCTCAGCTTTTATGACTGGTACTGCGACCTGCCACCGTCTTCGCCTCAGATCTGGGGTGAACAAACAGACGTCCCCGAAAGCGCCGATTGGTACAACGCCGGCTTCCTGCTGGTCTGGGGCTCCAACGTTCCGATGACGCGGGCGCCTGACGCACATTTCTACTCCGAAGTGCGCTACCGTGGCGCCAAGAGCGTCGTCATCGCCCCCGACTTCAACGAGGCGGCCAAATTCTCGGACATGTGGCTGCACCCGAAGCAGGGAACCGATGCGGCGCTGGCGCTGGCGCTCGGGCACGTGGTGCTGCGCGAGTTCTATCTTGACCGGCAGGCCCCGTATTTTACCGACTATACCCGCCGCTATTCCGACTTCCCGCTTCTTGTCACGCTGACCGAGCGCGACGGGCATCTGGTCCCTGACCGAATGCTGCGCGCGGCCGACCTCGAGGATGGTTTGGGTGAGGCGAACAACCCCGACTGGAAGGCCGTCGGCATCGACGAAACAACTGGAGAATTGGTAGCGCCGCACGGTTCAGCGGGTCATCGTTGGGGTGAGAAGGGCACCTGGAACCTTGAACAAAAGGACGGGCAGGGCCGAGACGTTCACCTGCGCATGACATTGGCCAATGCGCATGATGGGGTAGAACCGGTCGCCTTCCCCTATTTCGGCGGAAAGGCGTTCCACGACTGGGTTTCCACCTCCCACGAACAGATCCTGACCCGCAACGTTCCGGTGCGCGAGGTCGCGCTGGCCAACGGCACCCGGATCAAGGTGGCGACGGTGTTCGACCTTTATTGCGCCAACTATGGCCTCGACCGGGGCTTTGGCGGCGCCAACGTTGCCACCAGCTATGACGACGACGAGCCCTTCACACCGGCATGGGCCGAAAAGGTGACGGGCGTGCCTCGCCAAGCCATCATTCAGGTGGCTCGAGAATTTGCCGGAAATGCCGAGATGACCGAAGGCCGGTCCATGGTGATCCTGGGGGCAGGGCTCAACCATTGGTACCACATGGACATGAGCTACCGCGGCATCATCCAGCTTCTGGTGATGTGCGGTTGCATCGGCAAATCCGGTGGGGGCTGGGCGCATTACGTGGGGCAGGAAAAATTGCGGCCTCAAACAGGCTGGCTGCCGCTTGCCTTTGCCTCGGATTGGAGCCGTCCGGCACGGCAGATGAACGGAACGAGCTTCTTCTACGCCCATACGGACCAATGGCGTTATGAGACAATGAAGCCGTCCGATCTCTTGTCCCCGCTTGCACCTGAAGGAGACTGGTCGGGCGCCATGATCGACTACAACGTGCGGGCCGAACGGATGGGATGGCTGCCCTCGGCGCCGCAGCTTCAGGCCAACCCGCTGGACGTCGGGCGGCGCATTGCCGAAAGCGGGCAAAACGCAGGCGAGGCGGTTGTGGATGGCCTAAAATCCGGCGATCTGACCTTTGCCAATGTCGATCCGGACAATCCCCGCAACTGGCCGCGCAACATGTTCTTCTGGCGCTCGAACGTCCTCGGAGCGAGCGGGAAGGGGCATGAGTACTTCCTCAAGCACTTCGTGGGCTCGCTGCACGGAGTCGTGGGCACCGACGAGCGCGAGGGGATCCAGCGTCCGGATGAGGTCGTCTGGCACGACGATGCGCCGGTCGGAAAGCTCGACCTGATGGTCAACATCGATTTCCGGATGTCAACGACGAGCGTTTACAGTGATATCGTCCTGCCCACGGCGACGTGGTACGAAAAGAACGACCTCAACACGACCGACATGCACCCCTTCATTCACCCGCTGACCGCGGCCGTGGATCCAGCATGGGAGGCGCGCAGCGACTGGGGCATCTTCCGCGGTCTTGCGAAGAAGTTCTCCGAAATCGCGCCAGAAGTCCTGGGGGTCGAGCATGACGTGGTGCTGTCGCCCACCCTTCACGACACGCCGGGCGAGCTTGCCCAGCCCTATGAGCCCCTCGATTGGGCCAAGGGTGAATGCGAGCCGATCCCTGGCAAGACGATGCCGAACGTCCATCTGGTCGAGCGCAACTATCCCGAGGTATTCGCACGCTTCACCTCTTTCGGACCGGATGTCGAGAAGTTCGGCAACGGCTCCAAAGGGATCATTTGGGAGGCTGGACGCGAGATCGAACAGCTGGGCGATCTGAACGGCCGGGTGCTGGAAGGTCCCACTGCCGGTCGGCCGAAGATCGACACCGATATCGACGCCTGCGAAACGATCCTGATGCTGGCGCCCGAGACGAACGGCGAGGTCGCGCTGAAAGCCTGGAAGGTGCTTTCGAAGACCACCGGACGGGACCACGCGCATCTGGCGGAAGGCAAGGAGGAGGAAAAGATCCGCTTCCGCGACGTGGCCTCGCAACCCAGGAAGATCATCTCGTCGCCCACCTGGTCGGGCATCGAGAGTGAAAAGGTCTGCTACAACGCCGGCTGGACCAACATAAACGAGTTGATCCCCTGGCGCACCCTTTCGGGACGCCAGCAACTCTACCAGGACCACCACTGGATGCGAGCCTTCGGCGAAGCGTTCGTGACTTGGCGCCCTCCCGTGGACACCCATAGCGTGGCCCAAGCCCTCGGCAAGCTGCCGAACGGCAACAAGGAGATCCTGCTCAACTTCCTGACGCCGCACCAGAAATGGGGCATCCATTCGACCTATACCGAGAACCTGATCATGCTGAGCTTGAACCGCGGTGGTCCTGCGGTCTGGATCAGTGAGGCAGATGCCAAGGACGCCGGCATCGTGGACAACGACTGGATCGAGGCATTCAACGTAAACGGCGCCCTGACGGCCCGGGCAATTGTCAGCCAGCGGATCATGCCGGGGTCCTGCATCATGTATCACGCACAAGAAAAGCTGGTGAACACCGTGGGCTCGGAGATCACCGGGCAGCGGGGTGGCATCCACAACTCGGTCACCCGGATCAACATGAAGCCAACCCACATGATCGGCGGCTATGCCCAGTTGTCCTACGGGTTCAACTATTATGGCACCGTGGGCTCCAACCGGGACGAGATCGTCATCATCCGCAAGATGAGCGAGGTGAACTGGTTCGACAAGGCTGCAGACGACAACACACTATCGGAGACCGGAACCGCCGACTGGGGGACCGGACAACAGAAACGCAAGCAGGAGGCAGCCGAATGAGAATCCGCGCGCAAGTCTGCATGGTCCTCAACCTCGACAAGTGCATCGGATGCCACACCTGCTCGATCACTTGCAAGAACGTCTGGACCAACCGCGAGGGCATGGAATACGTTTGGTTCAACAATGTCGAGACAAAGCCTGGCATTGGCTATCCCAAGGATTGGGAGAACCAGAAGCGGTGGCAGGGTGGCTGGACCCGTAAGAAGAACGGCAGGATTGTTCCGCGGCAAGGGTCGAAGTGGCGCATCCTTTCCAAGATCTTCGCCAACCCGCACCTTCCCGAGATCGACGACTTCTACGAGCCCTACACGTTCGAATATGAATGGCTGCAAAAGGCCCCCGAGCTTCAGGCCCAGCCCTCTGCCAAGCCGCGCTCGCTTCTGACCGGCGAGGTGATGAACAAGATCGAATGGTCCGGCAACTGGGAGGACATGCTGGGGGGCGAGTTCGCAAACCGCAGCCAGGACTATAATTTCGAAGGTGTTGAAAAGGAGATCTACGGAGAGTTCGAAAAGACGTTCATGATGTATCTGCCGAGGCTTTGCGAGCATTGCCTCAACCCGTCCTGCCTTGCGTCATGCCCATCAGGCGCGATCTACAAGCGGGCCGAGGACGGCATCGTTTTGATCGACCAGGAGAAATGCCGCGGCTGGCGCATGTGCGTCTCTGGCTGTCCTTACAAGAAGATCTATTACAACTGGTCGACCGGCAAATCCGAGAAGTGCATCTTCTGCTATCCCCGGATCGAGACTGGCCAACCCACCGTCTGCTCGGAAACCTGCGTCGGCCGCATCCGCTACCTGGGTGTGATGCTCTATGACGCCGACCGGATCGAGGCCGCGGCTTCTGTCGAGAACGAGAAGGACCTTTATCCGGCGCAGCTTGGGGTGTTCCTCAACCCCCACGACCCCGAGGTGCAGGCCGAGGCACGGGCGCAGGGCATTCCTGACCAGTGGATCGAGGGGGCGATCCGTTCCCCCATCTACAAGATGGCCGTCGAATGGAAGGTAGCCTTCCCGCTGCACCCGGAATACCGCACCCTGCCGATGGTCTGGTACGTGCCGCCGCTGTCGCCGATCCAGTCGGCGCATGAGGCGGGCAAAATCAGTGCAAAAGACGGCATGCCGGATGTCCGGTCGCTGCGGATCCCGTTGCGCTATCTGGCCAACCTTCTCACAGCAGGAGACGAGGCTCCGATTGCCGTGGCGCTGGAGCGGATGCTGGCCATGCGATCCTACATGCGCGCGAAAAGTGTCGAAGGGCGGATCGATCCGTCCATCCCCGAGCGGGTGGGCCTGACAGCGCCGATCATCGACGAGATGTACAGGATCATGGCGCTGGCCAATTACGAGGACCGTTATGTCATCCCCACGGCTCACCGCGAGCTGGAGGAGGACGCTTATGCCCTTCGCGGCTCGGCAGGGTTCGGGTTCCAGGAAGGAACCAACGGCGCCACCAAAACCAATCTTTTCGGCGGCGCCAAGCGCACCCCGAAAAAGCCATACATGGACGTACTGACATGAAACTGTGTTTGCGTGCCCTGGCGGCTCTGCTCGGCTATCCTTCTGCCGAACTCGCTGCCCATATTCCTGAAATCGAAACTGCGCTTGCGGCTGAACCGGCACTGCCTGCGGACAACCGCAAGCGCCTGTCCCCGCTGTTGTCGCGGCTGAGGTCGCAGGACCTTCTGGACGCACAAGCGGAATACAGCGAGCTGTTCGACCGGTCCCGCGCGCTGTCACTTCATCTTTTCGAACACGTGCATGGAGACAGCAAGGACCGCGGCCCTGCCATTATCGATCTGGGCCAGCAATACCTGGACCGGGGCTTCATGCTCGAAGGCCCGGAACTGCCGGACTTCGTGCCAGCCTTTATCGAGTTTGCCTCTTGTTTGCCGCCGACCGAGGGGCGCGAGATGCTGGGGGAGCCTGCACATGTCTTTGCGGCACTTGAAGAAAGATTGACAGCCCGGGGGTCGGATTATGCCCCTATCTTTGCGGCGATCCTTTCACTGGTGGGCGCGCAGCCAGATGCCGAGGCATTGACCGAGTTGCGCGCACAAGCGCCCTCGGACGATCCCGCAAAAATCGATGAGGAGTGGGAAGAAAAGGCCATCACCTTCACAGGGCCGCATGAGATGGGGGGACCGACAGGTATCGTCGCCAAGATCCGGGCGGCAGGAAAAGCGGCCACGGCCGCACGCACTGGAACCAAGGGCTGAGGAGGACGACATGAACCAACTTCTGAACCAGCTGGCCTTCGGCTGGTACCCGTATCTGTCGATCACGGTGCTGATCGTGGGATCAATCCTGCGCTATGACGCTGACCAGTACTCCTGGCGGTCGCAGTCGAGCCAGTTCCTGAGGCGCAAGCAGATGATGTGGGGATCCAACCTGTTTCACCTCGGCGTTCTTGTCCTCTTCGTGGGGCATTTCGTGGGCATGCTGACGCCGATCCAGGTGTTCGACATGATAGGGGTGGGGCATGGCTTCAAACAACTTGTCGCACTCATCGTCGGAGGCCTTGCGGGGATTGCGGCATTGGTGGGAGCCACTCTGCTTCTTCACCGGCGCTTGTTCGAACCCCGCATCAGGCAGACGTCCTCCTTCGGTGACATTGCCGTTCTGGTGCTGATCTGGCTGCAGCTTGTCTTCGGCGTGCTGACCGTCTTCTGGACAATGCAGCATCTGGACGGTTCTGAAATGGTGGTCCTGATGGGCTGGGCCAATGCCATTGTGACCTTCAATCCGGCAGCCCCAACCTTGCTGGCGGATGTCGCCTGGATCTACAAGCTGCACATCATTCTGGGGCTGACCCTGTTCCTGATCACGCCGTTTACCCGCTTGATCCATATCTGGAGTGCACCGATCTCCTTCCTGTTCCGGCCCGGCTACCAGATAGTACGTTCCCTTGGAGCGGTGCGCCGGTCGCCGACCAAGGATGTCTATGCGGCACGCCCTAGCTACGATGGCACCGCCACCACACGTCAGCAGGCTGAAAGCGGGGAGGGAGGCGCATGAGCCGACATCATGAAATTCCGCGTCTCCGAGAGGAAAGACAGTCGCCCCCGGTCATGATGAGCGCCTGCCAAAGTGGTGGCTGCGGCGCCAGTGCGGCACCGCGAATGCCGCCGCCGCCCAGCTTCTCGGAAGTACGGGTCAATGGTGTCGAAATCGCGCCCGACGCAATCGCCCAGGAGATCCAGCACCATCCTGCAGCTGACGGGGAAGCTGCTTGGCGCGAAGCCGCGCGGGCGCTCGCCATTCGAGAACTTTTGTTGCAGGAGGCGGCACGACTTTCTGTCACGGCCAAGCCGGAGGCCGATGAGGCCGGCCGGTTGGAGTCGGAACCGGATGCAGTGATCGCAGCTCTTCTGGACCGCGAGGTCATGCCGCAGACCCCTGATGAAACCGAGTGTCGACGTTTTTATGAGGCGCAGAGGACCAAGTTCCGGACCCCTGATCTTCTTGAGGCGTCCCACATCCTCATCGAGCCCGAAGGGAATGATCCAGCGGCATGGACGGCGGCTGAGGCGGAAGCCAGCGCTGCCATTGCGCAGGTTGGTGATGATCCGGCGGCTTTTGCCAAATTGGCTCGCGAGATCTCGTCCTGCCCATCTGCGGCGCAGGACGGTTCTCTTGGCCAAGTTCGTCGGGGTGAGTTGGTGTCGGAGGTCCAAAGGGTGCTGGAACGGCTCAAGCCCGGCTGGACGCATCGCCTGCCCGTGCGCTCGCAGTTTGGCTGGCATGTGCTGCGGCTTCAACGCCGCCTCGAGGGGCAGGAGCTACCCTTCGAAGTGGTGCGCGACAAGATCGCCGATACACTCGAGGCGCGGAGCTGGTCTGTGGAAGCTGCGCGCTATGTTGGCCAACTTGCCGGGCGAGCGAAAGTCGAGGGTATTGCGATCGAGCCCGCCGCAGACGCAGGAATGGCCTGATGCTGCTTGGTGACATCCTGGCACAAGCGCGCCGCACTTCTGCTGATTTACAGCACTGGCTGGGTTCCGCTGACCCGGATTTGATGACGAGGGTGGAGGTCGCAGCAGCCCAAACAGGGGAAACGCCTGCGTCGTTTGTTCGTATCGCGATGGCAGATTTTGACCGCTTCGCGAAAGAAGAGGATTGGGCGACGCTGACGTCTAGTCTTCGAAACACGGGTGATCCTGGACGAGCGTGCGTGACGGGCATGGTTGTGTGGCGACTGTCAAAGGCGCCGAGCACAGCTAAAAAGCAAGGAGATATGGCGAAATGACAAGAAATAGGCGGCAGAACAGAGACGGTCTCAATCCGGCACTAAAGAGCGAGCGTGAAACAGTACATGACAGTCAGGTCTCGAGTGCAGCTCCTATCGAGACAGCGTCGGTTCAGCGACAGGAAGGACGAGCATGGCCGCTGATCTGGGCCGTCGTGGCGATCGTATCTCTTATACTGACCCTTTGGTTCATTTTCGGGTAGATGCCGGGCCTCCTCCTGAAGCGTCTCGGCTTGTTTCAGGATCTCGGAATGTCAGGTCGCCAGAAAACCAGGGGTCTTTGGGTCTTCCTTGCTGCCTTATGGCCCATCAGAGGGGCTCGGTGAGAGCCTCTTGCAGGACATCATGAAGCCTGCAGCCTAGAAGCGGGCGGCGTTTCCTTGCCGGTCTGTGAGGGGATGGCCACCATGTTCTCGCTGAACGCGTTGTTCTGCCGGAGAAAGCGTTCAGTCAGAGGCGACAGGCATGCACAAGCCGATTCGGCAGGACATTCACAACGCAGATATCCCGGTTCTTTGCCGGGCCTGCGAAGCGCGTCATGGAGGCGTGTGTGGCGCGCTTACCCCGCAGCAACTCCTCAAGCTGGGACGCCAAACGACACGCCAGGAGGTCCGGTCGGGAACTGAACTCATCGCAGCCGGTGCGCCCATCGAATGGTATGCGAACATCTTGAGTGGCGTCGTGAAGCTGACGAAGCTCATGCCTGATGGGCGGCAGCAGATCGTGGGTCTCCAGTTTGCTCCTGACTTCATGGGCCGGCCGTTCGCCCGGCACAGTGACGTTTCGGTAGAAGCAGCAAGTGCCGTGCGGCTATGCACCTTCTCGAAAGCTTCTCTTGAGACCATGGTTCGAGAGGCGCCGGAGCTGGAGCATCGTTTGCATCAACAGGCCTTGCGACAACTCGATGAGGCGCAGGAGTGGATGATGACCCTGGGCCGCAAATCGGCGAAGGAGCGCGTAACGTCCTTTCTCCTGCTGGTGGCGCGCCACCTGGATCCGGAAAACAACGCTCCAGCCGGCCCTATCGAGCTTCCCATGAAGCGAGCAGATATTGCAGACTTCCTCGGCCTAACCATCGAAACCGTCAGCCGCCAGTTCACCAGCCTGCGAAACTCGGGCATGATCCGGATGGATAAGTACCGCACCATCTCTGTGAGCGATTACGCTGCCCTGGAAGCTGCATCTGGCGCTTGAGTGGGCCTCCGGCGGTCGCTCAAGGCCGGGGTGTCAAGCCCTTTCCATTCCCTTGACAATGGGCAGGAGAAAATCCCGCTCGAGGGCGACATGCCTACGCATGGCCACGAACAAGGCGCGCAGCATGTATCCCGTTGTTTCCGGGTTCGCGGCCGTGCGACGAGTGACGAGGAGCTTGATGGCATCGTAGATATCTTCGGCATGATCGGCGTCTTCCATGTGCTCTGCGCGAAGGCGCCGCAAGATCGGTGTCAGATCGCCCTGAGCCGTGAGAAGCAGCGGATAGACCATTGTTTCCTCGAAGGCGTGGCACCGGCGAAGCGTCGGGCGTAACTTTCTTGTCAATTCCAGTGCAGCATAGGTATCCACTTGTGCGGGCAAGCTGTCCGCAAGGCTTTCCAGAGCCTCGCAAAGACGCTCCTGCTGCGCAAGAACCGCGTCGAATTGTGATCCGATACCGGGGCCCGAAGGGCCGAGGAAAGTCACATTGCTCAACAAAGGGCAGCTTCCTGGGAGTGGATCTGAACGCCCCGCCGTGGCGGCTTGTGGTAATCTACACCAGGATGCGTCTCGCGTTTTGATCTGCATCATGTTTCGACGCACTTTCCCGGCCTTGGCACGGGGAGCAACCAAGGCGCGCCGATCTTCCGTCGAGAGTTCAGGTCAATCCCATACTTCGTCTGCCCGGTTGCACCTTACGAAGAAGGGGGTTGATTGGGTGGCGCCACGCGAGGGGGATGGGCCGGAAACGTTGATCGCGCAAGAACCGTGCCTGCGCCGTTTACGGTAAGACGGAGAGCACGCTCCCCGCTGTAGAAGGTCAGGCGCCAGCGCCCGGTATCCTCGCCGGTGCCGGTTTCGCACTGGCTGGTGATCTTCCCGCTGCGGAGCATGATCGGCACGGCCGCAGGCGCGATGCTAAAAGCGTCGGCGAGGAGTTCAGCATCAACAACAAAGCCTTCGCTCGAGGCCATCACCTTATCCATCATATCTCTCCTTTGCTTGCTGCTCAGCTTGACCGGTGCTGTCCTTGCCGTGGACGCACCAGCATGCCCGCGTAGACCACCACGAAGCCCGCAAAAGCGCTGACCCAGAGCACCCCGGACAGGTGCAGAAATGGCATCGGGTCATCGGCAAGCCCGGCAATGAGGCGCGCCACGACAGAGCCGATGACGCACAGATAGATTGCCACGGTGCCCGGTCCGGCATGAAGGGCATGTCCGGTATGACCGAGCGAGGCGCGGCCCATCACCGCCACTGTCATGAGGCCAATGGCCCCCACCAGCCAGAGGTGGTGCGCCGCTGCCGGGGCGATGAAGCTCTGCTGCGCCGCCGCATCAGCGATGAAACCCATGGCGACCATTGCATAGGCCAGGTGCAGCGACCAGAGTAACGGCTCCGACCGCACCTGCCACCCGCACCACCGAGACAGCCGCCACAGGTGAACGCCTCCGGTGGCCGCCATCAGCCCCGTCATCCCCCAAGCGCCCGGCGCCGCAACAAAGGCAGCCAAGGTAGCCACGGTAAGCGCGAGGATGCCGCCATCACTCCGGTTGAAGGGGATCGGCAGACGGGGCGCGCCTTTCGCGGCAAGCCAGTTGCGGGTGAAGCTGGGAATGATCCGTCCCCCGATCAGGATGATCAAGAGCAGCGCCGTGGCCAGCCCCAGCCGCATGCCCAACCCGCCCGAGGCAGCGCCAGCCATGGCGGTTTCGACGTGGAACATGCCGTTCGCCAGTCCGTGGAAGCCGATCAGCAGGACCACCGGAAGATTGCGCCAGTTCCGGCCGCGGATGACTTCACGGGCAAGAAACAGCAGCAGGGTTGCCATGAGCGACAGATCGACCAAGGCCACGGCCTGCCACGGCAGCAGGTCCGATAAGGCAACAGCCCCCCGTCCTGCGACCCACAGCGCAGCCAGTGCCAGGAGTGGCCATCCAGCAAGAGGTGGACGTCCTGTCCAGTTGGGCACGGCTGTCAGGGCAAAGCCGCAGATCACCGCTCCGACATAGCCGAACAGGAACTCATGCGCGTGCCAGCTGAAGGGATCAAAGCGCAGGGGCAGGGAGACCGTGCCGCTGAGCATGGCGATCCACAAAAGCATGGCAACCGCGGCCCAGACACTGGCAGCCAGAAAGAACGGCCTGAAGCCGTAGCTGAGCAAGGCAGGCCCCTCGTATTGCGCTCTCTGCTCAGACGTGCCGCTCATGCCCTGTTCCCGCTACGCGGCCAGTTGCTCGTCGGCAGGGCCGAAGAACTCGTAGTGGATCCGCGCGGCTGGAACCCCGAGCTGGACCAGTTCCGAAACAAAGTGGCGCAGGAAGGGCTTGGGGCCGCAGAGATAGATGTCGGCTTCCGTCAGGGGCACATGGGCCTGCAGCCACTCCAGCGTGATCAGCCCGTTCTCGGCGCCACCGGCCTGGTCCGGCACTTCGTAGAAGGTGGCAACGGTGGTGTTTCCATGGTGTCCTGCCAGATGGCGGACATGCTGCTCGAGGGCGTGAGTGGCACGGCTCGTGGTGCCATGGATGTAGTAGACAGGCAGGGCAGGGTGCCTGATCGCGATCTCCTCCATCATGCTGACCATCGGCGTCAGGCCGACGCCTCCTGAGAGCAGCACCACCGGCCGTTCGGGCGCCGTGGGCAGCTGGAAGTCACCGGCCGGCGGGGTGCATTCGAGGATGGTACCAATCGCGGCGTGGTCATGCAGGAACTGCGAAGCCTCGCCCTGCGCCTCGCGCTTGACAGTAATGCGGTAATGGTCGGTGTTCGGCCCGCAGGAGATCGAATAGTTGCGGATCACGCCGGGCCGTCCTGCTTCATCGAAACGCAGCGTCAGGTATTGACCAGGCCGATGCGGGATCACCACGCCGCCGTCCTGCGGCCGCAGGGTCAGCGACAGGATGGTGTCGCTCTCCGCGCGTCGGTCCACCACCACGAAGCGGCGCCAGTCGGTCCACCCGCCGGGCTGAGCGATGATTTCCTCACGAATGGCCGCTTCCCGGCCGATCAGGATGTCGGCCAGGAACCAGTAGGCTTCCCCCCAGGCCGTCAAGATTTCCGGCGTGGCGGCGTCGCCCAGAACCTCCTCGATCGCGCCCAGGAGCGCGGTGGCGACAAAGGGGTAGTGCTCGGGCAGGATGGCATAGCCGATGTGCTTTTGCGCGATCCGCTCTACAGCACCGGTCAAGGCGCCGAGGTTGTCGATGTTCTGGGCGTAGGCGAGCACCGCACCGGCCAGGGCAAACCGCTGCGCGCCACTTTTCTGATTCGCCCGGTTGAAGAGCCGTGCAATGGACGGATCATGGAACAGGCGGCGATACATGGTCTCTGTGATTTTTGGCCCATGTTCGGCCAATACTGGCACAGTGGCTTTCACGATCGCGATGGTGGTGGGGGACAACGGCGTCGGCATGACAGCCTCCTCGTAAAGATGTATTACAAATACATCTACTAGGTCGACTCTGGAAGAGCAAAGGCGCGGGGGCTAATGTGACAAAATGAAGCTGACCCAGTATACCGACTACGCCCTGCGCGTGATGATCCACTTAGCGGCGCATCCCGACCGGCTTGTTTCCATCCGCCAGATCGCGGACAGCTATGCGATCTCGCAGAACCATCTGATGAAGGTCGTCCATGATCTGGGGCGTGCGGGCTTTGTGACCACCTTGCGCGGTCGCAACGGGGGGCTTCGGCTGGCCCGATCACCGAAGAGATCACCATCGGGTCGGTGGTGCGGCATACCGAGGGTCATGCGTTGCCAGTGAACTGCAATGGCTGTCTCATTGCCTCCGCCTGTGGGCTACCGCCGGTGCTGGCAGAGGCGATGGAAGCGTTCATGACGGTGCTCGATCGATACCGTCTGAGCAACCTGGCCCGGCAGCCCGATCACCTGCGTCGGCTGTTCGGCCTCGAGGAACTGAACTGAGGAGCTATTAGTCGAAACAGTCGTCCCTGCCGCTATGAACCGCGCCGGGTTTTCCGGAGGCTGATTGGGATTAGTTACGCGGCCATGTCTTCAGCTTCCAGAGCAGCGTAGAAGTTTGCCTCCGCTTCGGCCGGCGGGATGTTCCCGATCAGCTCGAGCAGGCGGCGGTTGTTGAACCAGTCTACCCATTCGAGGGTGGCATATTCGACAGCCTCGAAGTTGCGCCACGGCCCACGACGGTGGATGACCTCGGCCTTGAACAGGCCATTGATCGTCTCCGCCAAGGCATTGTCGTAGCTATCGCCGACACTGCCGACGGAAGGTTCGATGCCGGCCTCGCCCAGCCTCTCGGTGTATTTGATCGACAGGTATTGCGACCCGCGGTCGGAATGGTGGACGAGCCCCGCGCCCTTGGCTGGGCGGCGATCGTGGACAGCCTGTTCGAGGGCATCGAGAACGAAGCCTGCGTGGGCTGTTTGGCTCGCCCGCCAGCCGACGATCTTGCGGGCATAGGCATCGATGACGAAGGCGACATACACAAGCCCCTTCCAGGTGGCGACGTAAGTGAAATCGCTGACCCAGAGCATGTTCGGCGCAGGCACGCGGAACTGCCGGTTCACCTTGTCCAGCGGGCACGAGGCCTTCTTGTCGGGGATCGTAGTCTTGTGCGGCTTGCCCCGGATGATGCCTCGAATACCCATGTCCTTCATCAGTCTGGCGACTGTGCAACGGGCGACATCGAAGCCTTCCCGATCCAGCTGACGCCAGACCTTGCGCACGCCGTAGACGCGCCAGTTCTCTTCGAAGACACGCTCGATCTCGGGCCGCAGCGCTGCGTCGCGCCGGGTGCGATCCGACAATCGGGCCGGATCGGCCCGCTTCGCCAGGTGATCGTAGTAGGTGGACGGGGCGATCGGCAGAACCCTGCAGATCGGCTCGACCCCCGTGCTTCCCTCGCTGATCGTCGATGAACCCGACCATCACTTCGACCGGCGGTCGAGCTCCGCCATCGCAAATTATGCGCTCGCCTTGCGCAGGATCTCGTTGGCCTGGCGCAGTTCCCGGTTCTCCCGCTCCAGCGCCTTCATCTTCTCTGCCATGTGGGTCGGGATGCCAGAGCGCTTGCCGCTGTCGACCTCGGCCTTCTTGACCCACTCGTTCAGGGTCTGCGGCGCACAGCCGATCTTCGCGGAAATCGACGTGACTGCCTGCCAGCGCGATCCATGCTGACCCTCATTGTCGAGAACCAGGCGCACTGCACGCTCGCGCACTTCGGGGGAAAACTTGTTCGTCGTCTTGCTCATGATGCTCCATCCTTGTGTGTTCAAGGTCGGGCATACTGGGAACGCAGGTGGTACCCCGTTCCATCCCGGGGAGCTGATCCCGCTGAGTAGCAAGGAGCTCATCTGTGCCGCCACCACATGAACCTGAACAGTTGCCAGGGGCGACCGCCGTGCCGACCCCGAATTTCAAGGACAGGACAGTGACTTTGCCCCAAACCTACATCGGCGTCGATGTTGCGAAAGACTGGATCGACGTGTGTGACCCTGCCACCTCGCGGCAGGAAAGAATTCCGACCGACCGCCGATCGCTCCGCAGGTTTGCGGCGTCGGTCGGCTCATCCATCGTCATTCTCGAAGCTTCCGGCGGCTATGAGCGACCTGTCATGTCCGCCCTGTCCGAAGCCGGACGGCAGGCGACGTGCGTCAATCCTCGGCAGGCCCGCGAATTTGCTCGCGCTACCGGGCGTCTGGCCAAGAGTGACCGTGTCGATGCGCGGGTCCTGGCCGAGATGGGACGCGCTCTACAGCTGGTTCCGGGGCGCCCACGTTCTGCCGAACGCCAGCGTTTGGCTGACCTTACGGCGCACCGCACCGACATCTCCGCCATGATCGTTGCCGAGAAGAACCGCTTGAGGACAACGCAGGACCAATGGATCCGGCGTAGCATCTCGCAACCCATCAAGACCCTGCAAGCCAGCTTGGCGAAAGTCGAAGCAGAGATGGAGGCTGTCATCCAGGAACAGGACGACTTGCGCGATCAGGCCGTTCGTCTGCGTCAGATCAAGGGGGTCGGGCCCGTCGTCTCAGCAACTTTGATCGCGCAACTCCCTGAAATTGGCGATCTGGACCGACGACGTATCGCAGCGCTCGCAGGACTTGCACCACATGCCAATGATTCCGGACATCGACGCGGCAAACGCAGCATATGGGGTGGACGCGGCACGATCAGGAGAACGCTCTATCTGGCAGCACTCACTGCCAGCAGGTTCGACCCGCGGTTCAGGGCATTCAAAGAGCACCTGCTTGCAACCGGAAAGGCCAAGAAGCTCGTCATCGTCGCTTGCGCGCGCAAGCTCCTGACCGTGCTGAACGCGATGATGCGAACCGGAACCACATACCAAGGCGCCATCTCCTGAAACACAGTTGCTACTCAGGAGTTGGAGCCTCCGGCAAACCCGTAGCGGTTCAGCAGGCCATGCAGCCGCGTTTTCCTGCGGAAACAAACTTCACACTCGCCCGCCCGGCCATGGGCTTCATCGGCCTGCTCGAGGAATTTTCGCGGCGCCTTGTGGATGATTTCGGCTCTTTCTACGAGAAAGCAGCTCTGCACTCGAAGGGTTGAGCTACAGACCGGGCGAGGTCTTTCTCGCCCGATCATCCCGGGATGATGTTTTCAACATCTGCTCCCCGAAACCGCCGTGTAGATTTTTCAACTGTAGCCGAAGCAGACGCTTGGCCTGCAAGATCAAGCTTCATTTACTTCTTGTCTACGTCCTCGGCCGTTCGCCCCGGCCAAGGCCGGGGCAGTGCTTCTATCAGGGATTGCTCACCTCTCCGGCAGCGCCGCGTGTGCCCAGTTCAAGTTGGCGCATACCATGCTCGACGGTCGCAGGATCCCACATGTTCGGGCTCGCGGGCTGGGCCTGTGTCGCCATAAAGCCGCTCTCGGCAGGTTCTCCAGCTTCCGGAGGCGTATCCGACGCATCCTGAGCGGTTTCCGCCGGCGCGGAGCTGCTTTCACTGTTGCCGGACTGCGCGGGGAGCGGGGCCGCCAGCGCCAGCAGTTCCCCGGACGGACCCACGATCATGAAGACGTCTTCCTGATTTGCGGATTTGCCCTTCAGGACTGTTGTTCCCTGCATGGGCTGGACTTGCTGCATGCCGGCCTGCTCAGCCTGACCCTTGGCTGCCTCGCTGTTGTCGGCCTGGCCGGATGTGGCAGAGCCGCCTGACGATGCGCTGCTGGCGCCACTGGACTGCGACGTCGGCTGCGAGCTGTTGATGGGCTTTCCGGTCGGATCATAGAGCACGATATCGGCACCTTCCCGAAGCCGGGTACGAAGGCCCTCGACGGCTTGACGGCGCAAGTGCTCCTCGATCTGCGGTCGTACGGCCTCCAGCGGCGGCAGATCAGCCTGCCCTTGAGCCTGCGCAGTGTCATAAGACTGCTGCACGGCCTCATCCGTCACCGACTTCTCCAGTTCGCGATCAAGCCAGACCTGAACCATGGCGTCTTCTTGGGCGGTTTGCGTGTTGCTGTTGACCAGAGCGGTGACTTCCGGATCTTCGGCCAGGTTGTCTGCCCACGCCTCTTCCAAGATCAGCTGGCGCATGATCAACTGCTCAAGCGCGATCGGAACCAGCATCTGCGGCTGCTGCGATCGAAGTTGTGGCGGCAGCATGCCGATCACCGTCATCAGGTCCGACCCACGGATCTCGGTCCCGCCGACGGTCGCGATCAGAGCGTTGGCCTGAGCCTCTCCGGCCTCTCCGGCCGATCCGGTCGTGCCGCCTGCGGACTGCGACGGCTGCTGCTGACCCTGGCTGGCCGATCCGCTTGTGGACGGGTCGGCATTCTGGCCCTGATCCGCCTGCTGAGTGGGCGTGCCCGTCTGGCCACTCGACTGATCCGGCGCCTGGCTATCCTGGGCCCAGGCCGGGCTGAATGCCAAAGGGATGCTGAGCGCTGCAGCGATGGCCGTGCTGCTTGTTCTCTTGCTGGTTATCGTCATCTCGTTCTCCTCCAATTTTGGCCGACAAGCCCGATGGGGCTTGAGGGTTTGCTGGGGTCCACGTGAGACAGAAGTTACTTTTGACTGATCGATGTCGTCCCCGTCATCTTCCTGACGTGCGCGAGCCGTGCTGAGAGGCGGCGGCGGCAGGAAGATCTCGACGTTCTGCGGACCGTAATGAAGAAGGCCGGCAGCACCGGCCTTCTCTTAATTCTGTTGCTGGATCAGACGTCCCAGAAGCCGCCATCGCCCATGTCGTCACCGACATCGCCGAACTCAGGCTCCTCGATGACGCCGCTGCCATCAGCGTCGTAGGAGCTGAAAACGCCGGCGTTGTATTCGTCCTCGCTCAGGGCACCGTCACCGTCGCCGTCCCAAGTGCTGAAGGCGGTCTCGTTTTCGCCGTAGATACCATCCCAACCGGCCTGGAATTCTTCTTCATTGAGGGCGCCGTCACCGTCGCCGTCCCATTCCGTCATTTCCTGCGCCATTGCGGGGGCCGCGGTCAGCGCACCGAGAACAGCAGCAATGCCAGCGATCTTTTTCAGTTCGATGGTCATGTTGTTTCTCCTTGGTCTGGTTTGCGCGGCATCTTGCCGCTGGTCGTGCCAACAGGTTCAAAGACCGGATGTTCCAGCACCTGTTGGTGTCGTTCAGGGGCCAACGGGCTGCCTGGGGTCGTTCAGACGTCCCAGAAGCCTTCGTCACCCATGTCGTCACCGATATCCGTCAGTTCCGGCTCTTCGATGATCCCGGTTCCGTCTTCGTCGTAACGCGCGAAGACGCCGTTGGTGAACTCTTCTTCATTCAGAGAGCCGTCCCGATCGACGTCCCATTCGCCGAGCAAGCCAACCTCGCGGAAGCCGTCAGAGAACTCGTTGGACAGCACAACGCCGTCGCCGTCGATATCCCAGGCTTCGTAGGTTTCGGCGGTGGCGTCGCGGTTCCAGTATTCGGGCGCGTCCGCGTCGACGACACCATACTCAGCCGCGTCCAAGTCGTCACTGTCGTCGCGGTCATAGGAATTGTAGACGCCGCCGGTGAATTCCTCTTCAGAGATCAGTTCATCGCGGTCCTGATCCCAATTGCTGAAGATGGCGCGCTCATGGAAGCCTTCGGCAAACTCTTCTGCACTCAGCATCGTGTCGCCATCGGTATCCCATTCAGCGTCCTGCGCCATCGCGGGTGCTGCTGTCAGGGCAGCAAGAATGGCAGTCGCCGCAAGCAGACCAGGAATATTAGTAAAAGACCGTGTCATGGATCTTCCTTTCGCTTCATAGGCCACGGGACGCTTCAACGCGCATTCGTTGTGCAGTCAAATGGCCTTGATGACAGGGACAAGCTCATAGCCTGCGCCACTCTCGCCACTTTGAAGGCACAACCTTAGTCCAACCTTAGCGGGAAGTTTTTTACTGCTCCTTGTCAGGCGGGAACGTACCTGCATGAGTAGTGGTGCACAGTTTGATCCTCGCATCCGCTAGGCGGCAGTCGAGACAGTCCAGCTTCGTAATTCTTCGAAGGTCATGCGAACAAAGAACCCCTGTGCGCTGTTGCTTTCAGAGCGAACAGGCCTGGAGGGAGAGATGCGTGTACTTCTTGTGGAGGATGATGAGGTCTTAGGTGACGGGATAAGCAGGGGGCTGACCCTTGAGGGGCTATGCGTGGATTGGCTTACAGATGGAGCCGACGCGGAAGTTGCACTGGAAAGCGACCGGTTTGATGTGGTGATCCTGGATCTGGGCCTGCCAAGCGTTTCGGGACATAAGCTCTTGGCCCAATGGCGGCAGGCTGGCCATGGTGTTCCGATCCTAATCCTTACTGCTCACGACACGCGACAGAACTGTCTCGACACACTGAACAATGGCGCAGACGATTATGTCGTGAAGCCCGTAGAGCTGGATGAACTGGTAGCGCGACTGAAAGCGCTCAAGCGGCGTTCGACCGGTCGGTCAGACAATCATCTGGTTACCGGCCCGCTGGTTCTTGACCTGACAGCCCGCACCGGGACACTTGATGGGGCCGCACTTGCCTTGTCGAGCTATGAGTTCGTTGTGCTTGAGGCCTTGGCAGAACGTGGCGATCAGCCCGTTTCGCGGCGCATCCTCGAGGAGCGCCTGTATGGCTGGAGTGGCGGACCGGAAAGTAACGCGCTCGAAGTTCTGATCCATAAGCTGCGCGGCAAGGTCGGGCGCGAACGGATCAGGACCGTCCGCGGCACTGGTTATCGGCTCGCGACATGATCAAGCGGATCAGCCTTCAGGCCCGCCTGCTTGCTCTCCTTATTTTGCTGCTCGCCACCTTGTGGACTGCCCTCCTGGTGGATGCGCAGCGCAGTGCCAATGACATGGCCGGGCGCGAAGCCCACGCTCGCCTGCACGGCATGGCTGATTTTCTCCTAACCGCGGCTCGGTGGCCTGAAGCGGCTAGATCGGATCTGGAGGATATTCTTAATGCAGCGGGACGGCCGCTCGAGATCGACAGCTTGGGTGCGCCTGCTTACGAAATCCGCCGTGGTGGAACTGTCCTCGCTCGCTCCGCGGATTTCCCAACCTTTCGATCGCGTCCCGAACCGGGCTTGACGGTCGCGGCCGGCACCGAAGGGAACTGGATCGTGCTGACTGCTATAGACGATCGCGATGATGTTACGCGTCGAACAGCTTTGCGCCAGATCGCGCAGGAAAAACGGGCGGAGGATTTAAATGCGGAGCGCACTACATCCTTGAATTTTTTGTTGCCGTTGTTCGGGATCGGGGTGCTCGGCTCCATCTGGTTCGGCCTGCGGCCTCTGCGGCTGATCCGGCAGCGGATCACGAACATAAACCCCAATGAGCCGGCGCAACTCGGTATCGAGGCCAACAGGATGCCCAAGGAGATTGCCGATTTGGCCGAGGCTTTCGACGCACTTGTTGCACGGCTCGCCCGCGTCATGACCGGCCAAAGAATATTTACCTCGGTCGCCAGCCATGAGCTGCGGACACCGCTGGCGGGCGCCATCAGCCAGCTCGACGTGCTGAAACGCGAGCCTGCTTCTCCATCGGCTCGCCAGCGCCTGACGGAAAGCTTGCGACATATGGATCGGCTCGTGTCGCAGCTGCTGGCCCTGACCCGGGAGGAGGTCAGCGCTTCAGCGAGAGGCCCCACCACCTTTGACATTGTCAGTCTCGTACAGGACCTGCGAGAGGATCTGACGCACACCGATCCTGCTTTGAACATCGACCTGTCAGATATGCACGTGCCGGTGGAAATGACTGGCTACCCTGATCTGATCCGGTCCCTGCTGCGTAACCTGGTCCAGAACGCCGTTGCGGCATCAGGCCACCTCCCCGTCTCCATCACGCTCAGAGCAGTTGCGGATACGGTCGCAGTCATGGTCGAGGACAAGGGCCCGGGTTTCCCCGCGCATTACCAAAGCGAAGCCTTTGATCCATTTGCTCGAAATATACGGGGAACGGCTTCAGGCACTGGCCTTGGGCTGATCGTGGTGCACAGGATCGTGGAGCTGCACCAAGGGAGGATCGAGATCGCCGATCAACCAAGGGGCGCAAAAGTGACAGTGGTTCTGCCGCGATTACTTCACTCCTCGACAGGAGGATGACTCGAATGACCATTTCCGAGGTTGCGGCGCCGGTCGCCAGGCGCCTCAAGGAAGAGGGCAAGCCGCACAAGCTGGTCATCATCGCAAATGCAGGGCGGCTCATCACCATCGCGAACGCCGTCCTGAAAAGCAGCATACCTTGGCAGCACCCGGCCGGCGCATAAACACAGTTGCTAGGCAAAAGCGGTCATTCGCGGCCGACGTACTGTCAGGCCTCGCTTACCAAGGATGTCGGCCGGAGAAAGCAGAAATGTCATCCAAAGTGAAAAAGCATGGGCTCTGATGATACCACCTTTAGCTGCCGGGCCACCGATAGTCAGTGCGCTTCAGGCAAGTATGGCAAAGGGGTTGAGGCAGGCAACTGGCCCAAGATAGTGGATCGGGTCTTCTGCCGAAGAGCGGAATGCAACGTCGGTCTTAGCGTGAAATTCTCCAAGCAGATGCCGCTCAAAGCGTTCAAGGTCCTCGCCTCTATTTCCCGGCAGTTTCTCGCGCGTGACGTCTGCAATGTCCAGCCGCTCAGCCACACCATAGACTGTGGCAAGTTTTGCTGGTGGAAACAGCCAAGGCCACCTTTCGCGGAAATCGGAAAGAAAGGCTGCGATGTCTTCCGCAGCCATTTCCAAAGGTCCGAGGTGTCTCTCAAGAACCGCATGCACCAGTTCCTCATCGGATATCGTGGCAACGAAAGTGACACCAGCTAGGCTCAGGACTCGTTCTTGATCACAGCCAAAATAGGACGGTTGCGGCCAATGCTATTGCGGAGAGGTATGTCTCCGGGCACCTGTCGTAACGCGTGGCGACACGTCTCCAGTCTTTCAGCCGCCCGAACATGATCTCGATGCGATTGCGCCTTCTGTAGCGGCGCTTGTCGTATTTCACGGTTTTCTTGCGCAACTTCCGGCTAGGGATACAGGCTTTTATCCCTCTGTCCTGCAACGCTTCGCAGCCAGTCAGCATCATAGCCTCGGTCCGCCAAGAACCAATCAGCCTGCGGCAGGCCGTCCAGAAGCGCCGCTGCGCCGGTGTAGTCGCTGACCTGTCCTGCCGACATGAAGAACCGGATAGGTCTGCCTTTCGCATCGGTGACGGCGTGCAGCTTGGTGTTCATGCCGCCTTTCGTTCGACCAATCTGGCGACTGCGCCCCCCTTTTTGGCCCGCAGGCTGCAAGCCGTGCGATGCGCCTTCAGATAGGTTGCATCGATCATGATTGTCTTCGGATCGGTGCTCTCGGCGGCCAGGCCGACCATGATCCGGGCGAAGACCCCGTTGTCACTCCAGCGCTTCCAGCGATTATAAAGCGTCTTGGCAGGTCCATATTCACTCGGCGCATCGCACCATCTCAAACCATTGCGATTGATGAAGATAATGCCGCTCAGCACCCGCAGATCGTCAACTCGGGGACGGCCATGGCTCTTGGGGAAGTAGGGGCGAAGGCGCGCCATCTGCGCCTCGGTCAGCCAGAACAGGTTGCTCATCGATCAGGTCTCCTTGCGGCGGCCTGAATCACGCAAAGGGCGTAAAATCAATGGGTCTGGAGCCTAAGCATCTGGGCTTGTGGAGCATATTTGGAAGGCTATGAATGCTCCCGAATTAGTCAGCGGAGTGCAAAGATGGTGCAGATCGACGACAAACTGGAGAATGTCTTCAGTGACGTGATGCGGCGCAATGCTGGCGAGGTCGAATTTCATCAGGCTGTCCGGGAGGTGCTGGAAAGCCTCGGTCGGGTCGTTGCCAAGCATCCTGAGTATCTCGACAAGGCGCTGATCGCCCGCATCTGCGAACCTGAACGGCAGATCATCTTCCGCGTTCCCTGGATGGATGACGAGAACCAGGTTCAGATCAACCGTGGCTTCCGTGTGCAGTTCAACTCGGCCATGGGCCCCTACAAGGGCGGCTTGCGCTTCCACCCCTCAGTGAATGTTGGGATCATCAAGTTCCTGGGCTTTGAGCAAACCTTCAAGAACGCGCTGACCGGGCTACCCATCGGCGGCGGCAAGGGCGGGTCCGATTTTGATCCAAAAGGCCGAACCGACGCCGAGGTCATGCGCTTCTGCCAAAGCTTCATGACCGAGCTGTATCGCCACCTGGGAGAATACACCGATGTGCCTGCCGGCGACATGGGCGTCGGCGCTCGAGAGATCGGCTACATGTTCGGGCAATACAAACGCCTGACCAACCGTTATGAAGCTGGGGTGCTGACCGGGAAGGGGCTGTTCTATGGCGGCTCTCTGGCTCGGAAGGAAGCTACCGGCTACGGCAACACCTACTTCACCCGTGCCATGCTGCAGACTGCGGGTGACGACTTTGACGGCAAGACCGTTGTCGTCTCGGGCGCCGGGAACGTGGCGATCTACACGATCGAGAAGGTCCAGGAGTTCGGCGGCAAGGTTGTGGCCTGTTCCGACAGTAGTGGCTACATCGTCGACAACAACGGCCTCGACCTGGCGCTGCTGAAAGAGATCAAGGAAGTCCGTCGCGGTCGCCTATCTGAATACGCGCGCATCAAGGGCGAAGACTCGGCTGTTTACTTCATCAAGTCGAGCGATGGAACGATCTGGGACGTGCCCTGCCAGATCGCGATGCCTTCGGCGACGCAGAACGAGTTGACTGGCAAGGACGCGAAGCAACTCATCAAGAACAGCGTGATCGCGGTCGGCGAGGGGGCGAACATGCCTTGCACGCCTGAAGCGGTGCGCCTCTTCCAGCAGGCTGGCGTCAAGTTCGGACCCGGCAAGGCGGCCAATGCAGGTGGCGTCGCCACCTCGGCTCTGGAAATGCAGCAGAACGCCTCGCGTGACCGGTGGACATTCGAGAAGACCGAGGCAAAGCTGGCCGAGATCATGCGCGATATCCATGACAGCTGCTATGAAACAGCTGATGAATATGGTGTTCCGGGAGATTACGTGGCCGGTGCCAACATCGCCGGTTTCATCCGTGTGGCAGAACCCATGCTGGCATTCGGAGTGATCTGACCGGGCCACTTTCGCTCAAGCCGCTTGGCCGGTGTTTGTTCGACTGGCATTCAGTCGCCACCCCTGAAGCCTTCTTGGGCCACCGAAGCATCTTGCCTCTTTCCGGGTGCAAGTGCTGAAGCAGGTCCATTCAAGGAGCGGAGTCAACAGCCGCGGCGCCTGCGATGATGCCGGGTGGCAGTGGCCCTGATCTCTTGCTTCGGGCTGGACAGAGCCGCTACACATCCCTTTTTCCGGAGACATCGTTATGCGGAACAGACTGGAACTGCCTGGAGTGGCAAGCACATCCTTCAGCCAAGGTCTCCTATGGATGGGACTGAGCATGATTTCGTTCATCGGCATGTCAGTCGGCTCGCGCGAGATGGCAGCGACGATGTCGATCCGGCAAGTGCTGTTCTTCCGCGCGCTGGTGGGCTTTGTGGTGATCCTGCTGGTGGCAAGATCCTTGTTCCCCGAGATCCGCCGGATGCAGAAGGTTCCGCTGCATGTGGCACGTAATGTCGTGCATTTCACCGCGCAGTATTTTTGGACGATCGGGATCGTGCTGCTGCCCTTGGCCTCGGTTTTTGCACTCGAGTTCACGATGCCGATCTGGGTGACGCTGTTTGCCTGGCTTATCTTGCGCGAACGGATCAGCAGGCCCAGACTTCTTGCGACGGCCGGCGGCTTCGTCGGCGTTCTCGTGATCGTGCGCCCGGGCATCGGCATGGTCGACCCTGCGGCCGGCCTGGTCCTGCTGGCGGCGGCCGGATACGGCCTGTCGCTGATCATGGTCAAGAACCTGACGCGTCATTGCTCCCCCGGCGCCATCGTCGTGTGGATGATCATGATCCAGTTGCCCTTGGGTTTCCTCGCTTCTTTGACGGACTGGCAGCCGGTGCAGTTCACTGCCGTTCCATGGATGCTCCTCGCGGGCATCGGTGCACTGAGCGCGCATTTTTGTCAGGCGCAGGCATTGAAGCGGCTGGAAGCGTCGGTTGTCATTCCGATCGATTTCCTGCGTGTGCCCATGGCCGCTGTTGTCGGTTACTACGCGTATGGCGAGGCGATCGACCTGTGGGTGTTCCTGGGTGGGGCGATCATCTTGCTGTCCAACTTCCAGGCCGTCATGGCCGAAGGCAGAGCGAGGCCGGAGCAAGCCCTTCCGACGGATCCTCCGGCCGCTTGTCTGAAATCTTCCGACATCCGGGGATCCTAGGTGTTTGATCCTATGGGTTGATGACTTCGACACCCACTGTTTAAAACGGTGCGGTGTCGCGGGCAGCGAAGGTGGCGGCAGTTTCTGCGCCCCGGAACCCGCAAGGCGTGGGCCGGCGCGCACATGGTCTATGTCTGGAAGGACGCGGATAGGCTCGACGTGATCCGCATTCTGCACCAGCGCCAGGACGTCGAGCGGCATCTGTAAGACGCGCGTAATCAATCCTGACCTGCCGTGCTGCGGGACGACAGTTGGCTCAGCAGAAGACGACATTTGCTTGCGGAATAAACTTGCCCCACATCTGACTTTACATGAAGAATTCCTGACCTGCCCGCCGATGTGGGGGAATAGCCATTGGGGGCAGATGTGGCCAAGCCGAAAAAGCCCAAATCGCAGCCGTCTTCCGATCAGGACGCCGCCATACCCACGACTTCATCTCAACCTGTAAATGACAGTACGGACACAGATGCCGAACAGGGCGAAGGTCTGCAGGCCCTTCCCGATGTCGATGAGAATGAGAATGAGAATGCTGCGACCGAGGAGCGACCCGCCAAGAAACAGAAGCCTCCGGGCAGTGAAAAAGCTGTCGAAACCATGTTTCGCAACAGTTACCGGGCGGAGCTGGATACCATAGCCTTGGCCGCGATGAAGGCCAACATCATGATCTCGCTGAATGGGTTCATCATTTCGGCGCTGATGATTTCAGGGGCCTTCATCTTTGCCTCCTCGCCGGCCTTTCTTTTTCCCGCGGGGGTCTTCCTGATCACCGCTGCCACCTCGATTGTTTTCGCGCTTCTGTCCGCCTCTCCTGAGCGAGGAGACCTGTTTGCAGGCCTCAAAGATTGGGCCATCGCGGTTCGTCACCGCCAGGCACGGCTGCGCGACCTGCGCGACTTCATGGCACGCGCTCAGCATCGAAGCGGCAATGACGGGCCGGGGAACGTGCTGATCTATGAGCAGCGCGTGCGTCTGACGCGCGAAGACTACTGGGCCGAGATGCAAAGCCTGATGCGCAATCGTGAGCGTATCTATTTCAGCATGAGCGACCAGCTCTACTGGCTGGGACAGGTCGCGGACCGCAAATTCCGTCTTCTGAACCTGTCCTATACAGTGTTCCGGTGGGGGTTGCTGGCCACGATGCTGTCCTTCCTGACACTCAAGCTATCTGTCGGCATGTTTGCCCCCGCTGCTGATCCCAACCTGCGGCTGCGCAACCTGGGCATCGGCACTTTCGATGATATCTATGAGCCTTCAGCTGTCCAGCAACTGCCGGACGGCCGCCTGCTGGTGGTCGAGGACGAGGCATCTCGCGCGCTGAACCTGCTGACCATCGACGAGACAGGCATGCTCGTCGAGGACAACTCCCTGGACGTGCGGATAATGCGCGCCTTTGGACGCAAGCTGACCGACCTGGAAGGGCTGTCCATTGACAACGCGGGCTATATCTATGCCACGACCTCGCATTCGCTGAACAAGGACGGCGAGCGCAAGATCGACCGTGAGCAGATGCTGCGCTTTCGCATCCAAGGAACCAGCGTGGGCGAGATCTCGGCCTTTGGCGGCCTGCGCGACGCTATCGCGGGCGATACAGGCCTCCGCGAGGCTGTGCTGCAGGATAGTAATACGCATCTGGACATGACACAGCTTAACATCGAGGGGCTGGCCTATGTCCGCCAGTTTGGACATCTTTATGTGGGTCTGCGCGCCCCGATGGCCGGCTCCCGCGGCATTATCGTCGTCATAGAGAACCCGACCGAGATGTTTGGGGCGCAGGCGGCGCCCCGCTTCGGCGCCCCTATCCTGCTGGAGTTGCAGGGCGGCGGCATTCGTGCACTCAGCTATGATCCAGTCCTGGACGCTTTCCTTATCGTGAACGAGCTGGAGGGCTACGAGGGCAACCGGTTTTCGCAGCTATGGCGCTGGAACGGCGATCCCGCCACCCAGCCTGAACCGATCGCCCTCCCGGATATCATCAACCTCAACAATGTCGAGTCGATCGATTCGATCCTGATCGACGGTGTCCCGCGCCTGCTGATCATGAGCGACGAGGGCAGCGAGAAGAAGAACGAGCCTGCTCGCTACATGATGCTGGATTACGGTCAGCTGACAGACTAAGGCAGTCTGCCCTCGCGCCGGCCCCCTCACTCAACCCTGATCCTGCCTTCCTGCCCGTAACGGATGTTCCGGGCCGGACGGAGAGAGGGCGGGATCGGCAAGTTGACCTTCACGGAACCTTCTGCGCCGCAGCGTGTTGAACCGCGTTCCGAGTGACCAGCAGCCCCGCCTTGGCGGTTTTTTGCTGCCTATTTCCTAGCGTAAACGAAGGGCCTGCGCGCACGCAGGCCCTTCGTCCGGGATGGGGGAGGTAGGCGCTGCATCGACGTTTCGACCAAGGCCGTCCGCGGCTACCGGGGCGACGTGCCGGCGGGCATGCTGCGGAGATCGCACCAGACTCAACAAGGTAAAGCCCCTGAACTTCCCGTTCAGCCAGCCTGGGTCAGTTCGCTGCACAGATCGACCTCGGGCGAGAACAGAAATGATGCCAGTCCGCCGCCTGCTCGATCTCCTGCGCCACGCGCAGGACGAGGGCGTCGTTGCCGGGCTTCCCGGCAATCTGCACCCCCACCGGAAGACCTTGCTCGCTGACCGTTACGGGGCATGACGCCGCCGGCTGTCCCGCAAGATTGGCGGGCGTGGCGAATGGAGCAAAACCGTAGCCCCGTCCCGTCCAGCGGCCGAGGTCGCTGCCGTTCGCCTCGAAGGTCAACGTCCCGAGCGGCGGCGGGTCCTCGTGCAGCGCCGGCGACAGTACGAGGTCCAAGCCCTCCATCGAGCGCCCGATGGCTTGGCCTGCGGCAACCATGGCAAGACGCGCCCGCAGATGGTCCAGCGCGGTCAGATGCTCGGCCAGGCGCAGGATCGCCCAGGTGGAAGGCTCCAGCTCGTCGTCTTGCGGTTCACGCCCCAGTTCCTCGGCGCGCTCACGCACAAGGTGGAGCACATCCACCGTCCAAAGAGCGTCGAACCACGGTCCTGCCTGTGCTTCGATCGGGTTGGCATAGGGCACCACCTGATGCCCCCTCTCTTGAAGGAGTTCCATTACCTGCTCCACCGCAGCGACCTGCGCACTCCCGGAGCGGCGGCCCTGCGCATCAGCCACAGTCACACCAATCCGCAGCGACTCCAGAGGCTCGTCGAGAGCCCTCAGAAAGCCGTTCCTGGGCGGCCGCAGCCCAATCCGGGTGCCTGCGTCGGGGCCGGCCGTCAGATCCAGCGTCGCGGCGCTGTCTCGCACCGTGCGCGTCAGAACGTGATCAGCGTCGAGCCCTCCTGCAATCTCTTCGCAGAAGGGGCCGAGCGGATTAAGTCCGGCCGAGGGCTTGAAGCCGAAGACACCGCAGCAGGCAGCAGGTATGCGGATAGAGCCACCGAGGTCGGTGCTATGCGCCAGCGGTACCATTCCCGCCGCCACTGCCGCTCCCGCCCCGCCGCTCGAACCACCGACAGTGACATTCGCATTCCAGGGATTTCGGCAAGGCCCATAGGCGGCGGGCTCGGTCGTGAAGTCGGCCGCGAACTCGGGCGTATTGGTGGTGCCGAGGATCACGAGCCCGCCCGCGCGCCAGCGCCGGACCATTGTGCTTTCTCCTTTCGGACCAGCGTCTGCAAAGAAGCGAGAGGCAAACCGAGTGGGCTCCTGCGAGTAGAGGTTCACGTCCTTGAGCAGGAACGGCACGCCCCAGAGTGGCCCTGTGTCCTGCCGCCGTGTCCCGTCCATTGCTCGCGCTTCGGCCCGCGCCGCGTCAAACCGGTTCGCCACAACGGCGTTCAGCCGCGGATTGAGCTGCTCGATGCTGTAGATGGCTACGTCCACCACCTCCGCCACCGAAACCTCGCGCCGCGCGATACGGGCGCCAAGGGCAACTGCGTCGTGGTCTGCATATTCATCAGGGGTCATCGTGAACATGTCCTTTGTCGGCGGAAGGGCATCGTCGGACATAGCCATTGGATCGTAAAGGCATACGCAGACTGTGACATAGCGCAGATTTCTGCGGGCCCTTGGTCGTGCTCGGCTGCTGCCCCTCTTAACCTGCCGGTTGATAGGAACGTTGGGCTAGGAAGCAAGCGCGGCTGGGGCCGTTCGGGACTGGATTGATGCGGTAGTAACAAAGACGCTGTTCATCGAACCGGCCAGTCCTTGGTATCGAGTAGGATCAGGAAACAGTCTGCGGGACGGTTTTCCTGACGACGGTTACTGCGAGAGCTTCGATTCGAAGGTCTGCGATGAGCTGTTGAACGGCGAGCCGCTTTACCTGGTCGCTCTTCAGCCCGCCGAACTCCTTGCGCTAGCGGTAGTAGGTGAACTGCGTTACGCCCATCAACCGCGCCGCCTCGGCCACAGACTAGCCTTGCGATATCAGCACGGCGACCTGCCGAAGCTTCGCGACGATCTCTTTCGGCTCGTGTCTCTTCTGGGGCGTTCCAGCATCCTCTAAATGGCTCCTAAGCCATACGTCAGGGAGGACCATTTTTAAGGGGCAGACGAACCCACCATCAGACCGTCCTTTCCCTTCCTTGGGGCGGGAACAGACTATCGTATCCCCAGGTGAAGACAAAGGCATAGCCCATGTAGAAGGTCGCGAACGACAACTCCATCAGCAGGACCGTCCACAGCGCTTCCTTCAGCCACCAGGTGAAGAGCGGCAGGAGGAGCACCAGAAGAGTTGCCTCGAAGAGCACGGCATGAACGACCCGAAGTGGCATCGTCTTGCGGGTATCGCCGCGCCGCCAGTTCAGAACGTGGTCAAAAACAAGATTGAAAATGTAGTTCCAGATCGTGGCTGCCGTGGCGCCAAGCAGGACCAGCACCCCCATATCGCCAATCGGGTGGCCGAATGCCCATGAGAAGAGCGGGGTGACGATCAAAAGGCCAATGATCTCGAAACTGACGGCTTGGCGAACTCGATCTGCAGTGCTGCGCATAAGAAGGCTCCGAATGGTTCTCGGGCCGTCCCGCGTGCTGACCGTCTGGCCGGGCGAGGTCGTCCTCGCTTGCGTAAGTAATGCGGCCACGGCTTCCATGTTTCAAGGTGAGCCCCCGACACCACGCAGCACAGCCGAATGATGCCGGCGCGTGGTCAGGCCAGAGAAGCCATTGGCAGCATTTTCTAACTCTGCCACGGTGAATCCTGAATGTTCAGCCGGTGCCAACTCCTGCTTGCCGCGCTGACAGATATCAAAAGCCCGCTATGGCACAAGGAGACTCATCATGAATGACGAACGCACGCGAAGGGTCCGGGACCGGGCACACGCTCTGTGGGAGCGGGCGGGGCGTCCAGGGGGTCAGGATGCCCAGCACTGGTCGCAGGCCGAGAAGGAGATTGCCGCAGAGGAGGAGGCCCAGTCTTCCGCCCCGGCCGGGGCGGTCGGCGCCCGCCAGGGTCGCAAGCCCAAAGCAGCTGGGAAAGAGGCCGCGGAAGCGCCGAAGGCCAGGCGGGGCCGCCTTCCCAAGGCCGCGGCTGATACGACAGCCGAAGGAGCGGCGGATGCACCACGGGCGGCCAAGGGACGCAAACCAAAAGCCGTGACAGAAGAGGAGGGCACGAGAGGCCGCAACGCCCCGGGTGCCGATGGCGGAGAGGGCGAGGCGCCAAAGGCGCGGCGGGGTCGCAAGCCGAAGGTGACACCTGAAGGCTCCGACACCGCTGAGTAAGATGGCTGAAGGTTGCGCCGCTCATGACGCCGCAGGCCGCTGACAGCCCGACGGACGTGCTTGCCGGCCTGGTGGAGCGGGTCACGTTCCACAACGCCGAGAATGGCTTTTGCGTCCTGCGGGTCAAAGCGCGCGGGCATCGGGACCTTGTGACGCTCGTAGGCCATGCCGCAATGATCTCGGCCGGGGAATGGGTCACCGCGTCCGGAACCTGGATCAACGACCGAACCCACGGCCTGCAGTTCAAGGCGCAGTTTCTGAAGACGCATGCGCCCTCCACCGTCGAGGGGATCGAGAAGTACCTGGGCTCCGGGATGATCCGGGGGATCGGGCCGGTCTATGCGCGGCGGCTGGTGAAGTGCTTCGGCACCGATGTCTTCGACATCATCGAGGCGACGCCGGAGCGTCTGCGCGAGGTCGAGGGGATCGGCCCCGTCCGTGCCGCCAAGATCACCGCCGGCTGGTCAGACCAGAAGGTGATCCGCGAGATCATGGTCTTCCTGCACCAGCACGGGGTGGGAACGGCGCGGGCGGTGCGGATCTTCAAGACCTACGGGACTGACTCTGTGCAGGTGATGAGCGAGAACCCGTATCGCCTGGCCAAGGACATCCGCGGCATTGGCTTTCGCACGGCCGACATGATTGCCGAGAAGCTCGGGATCGAGAAGACTGCCATGATCCGCCTGCGGGCGGGAGTGTCCTTTGCTCTGGCCGAGGCCATGGGTGATGGCCATTGCTGCCTGCCACGGACGGAGCTGATTGGGCTTGCGGAAAAGCTCCTCGAAGTGCCGGCCGAGATGATTGTTCGCGCCATGCAGGAGGAGCTTGCCGAAGGCACGATCACGGCGGACCGGGTGGGGGATGCCGACTGCATCTTCCTGACAGGGCTTCACCAGGCCGAGCGCGCGATCGCCGAGCGGCTCTTGCAGATCCGGACGGGTGATCCCCCCTGGCCGGACATCGACGCCGACAAGGCACTCCCCTGGATCGAGAGGAAGACCGGCCTGAAGCTAGCTTCCAGTCAGGCCGACGCCGTCCGCCTCGCGCTCAGGTCCAAGGTCACGGTGATCACCGGCGGCCCCGGCGTCGGCAAGACCACCATCGTGAACTCCATCCTCCGGATCCTGGCGGCCAAGGACGTCAAGCTCCTGCTCTGTGCCCCTACCGGCCGGGCGGCCAAGCGGATGTCCGAGGCGACAGACATGGAAGCCAGGACCATCCACCGGCTGCTGGAGTTCGACCCGAAAGCCTTCGGCTTCAAGCGCAATGACGAGAACCCGCTGGACTGCGATCTGCTGGTGGTCGACGAGAGTTCGATGGTCGACGTGCTCCTGATGCAGTCGCTGATCAAGGCCGTGCCAACCACGTCGGCGCTGCTGATCGTGGGCGACATCGACCAGCTGCCATCCGTCGGTCCCGGCCAGGTGCTGGCGGACATTATCGGCTCGGACGCTGTGCCAGTGGTCCGGCTGACCGAGGTGTTTCGCCAGGCGGCGCAAAGCAAGATCATCACCACGGCGCATGCCATCAACGCGGGGCGCCTGCCGGACCTTGGGCCCCCGGACGAGGCGGCAGACTTTTATTTTGTGCCAGCAGCAGACCCGGAACAAGCCGTGGCGCGCATCGTGGAGCTGGTCAGCAAGCGCATCCCCCGCCGCTTCGGCTTCGATCCGATCAAGGACATTCAGGTCCTTTGCCCGATGAACAGGGGCGGCGTCGGTGCCCGGTCTCTCAACATCGAGCTGCAGGCGGCCCTGAACCCGCCCGGCGACAAGAAGGTGGAGCGGTTTGGCTGGGCCTTTGCACCTGGAGACAAGGTCATGCAGATCGAGAACGACTACGACAAGGAGGTCTACAACGGCGATATCGGCATGATCGAGGATGTCGATGCAGACGAGGGTGAGGTGGCGGTCAACTTCGACGGCCGCACGGTCGCCTTCGCCTTAGGTGAACTTGATACGCTGGTGCCGGCTTACGCCGCCACCATCCACAAGAGCCAGGGCTCCGAGTACCCTGCCGTGGTCATCCCGATGATGACCCAGCATTACGCCATGCTGCAGCGCAACCTCATCTACACCGGCGTCACCCGCGGTCGGAAGCTGGTCGTACTGATGGGCCAGAAGAAGGCCGTGGCAATCGCTGTCAGGAACATCTCGGGGCGCCGCCGCTGGTCGAAGCTCGACGAGTGGCTGGCCGCCGCAAGGTCAAGCTGACCAACTCGCGGTGCGTCGTTCAGCAGGTCTGGTAGTTGTTCGGGCCTGTCGCAGGCGCAAAGGCCCGCTTCCAACCATCTATCGCACACAAGATGGAGGGCACGTCCAAAGCTGCTGCGATGGCCAGTTTCGTTTCCTCACGAACGGCAATGGCTTGGCAACCTCAGACACTTGAGCCTTGGGAACCCTGTCAGGAGGCGTTTCCCCTTTGGTTGCAGGTGTCACGCCATCTGCTACGTTCTTGATCCCCATGTTACCGAAGGGAAAGCCGTGTGACCGCTGACAAAGAACCGGAGTTTGAGGCTTTTTCGCCCATGGCGACAGGAGAGCGCTCTTCTCCACAAGCCGCCAGGATGCGGATGATGAACGAACTGAAACGGGCGGCCTTTCAGGAGCGCAGGATTCTGGACGAGGATGCCGGGCTTTTCGCTCCAGGCGAGTTGGCGGAAGCGCAGGCCTTAATCGCCGAGATCGATCAGCTTGTCGCTCGGGCGGATGCACTTAATCAGACGATAGCCCGGCGTCTGAGAACGGAAGCCGAAGGAGATCCAGAAAAAGCGGCGTTGTTGGAGCGCTTTCAGAATGCAATGGGGCTCACGGTGAAGCTGGCACCTTTCTGAACTGTCACGGGCGCTGCGGAGCGCCGCCGGGATGTGTGGCATAACCCAGTCCTCAGTTTTGTGCGCCGCATCAAGAGAGGCATGAGATGAAAAGCAACAAGTCATCTTCCATACCTACGTTCCATTACCCTATCACGATCACTCCACAGGAAATCGACGACATGGGCCATGTCAACAACGCCGCCTATCTTCACTGGGTGCAGGAGGCCGTGGTCCACTATTGGCGTCATCGTTCACCCGCCGAAGCACAGGCAGAGCTTCTCTGGGTCGCTCTCAAGCACGAGATTACTTATCGGCTGCCGCTCTTTCTCGATGACGAGGTGGAGGCTCTCGTGACCGCGACCGGAACGCGCGGAGCACGGGCTTCTTTCATGACTTTCTTCCAACGCGGAGATGAGCTGATCGCCGAGGTCCGCAGTTCGTGGTGCTGCGTTGATGCGGCAACCCGGCGACCGCGCCGGATTTCGGACACGATAGCCCGTGCATTTCTGCCGGAGGATAGGGAATAGGGGCGAAGCGATAAGGTCAGAAATGCTCCTGACCTTACAAGACGCGCCCGATGTCATAGCTACTGCTTACCGTCTTCAGCGCGAAGTTCTAGGACCGAACAATTGACCCGGATAAGTACGCCGATGAAACCGTGGTCGCCCAGGAGGCCTGGGTGGTCGGAGAGATCGGCCTGAAGAAGGTCAGCGCCATCCACAGCCGGACCATCTCCGAGACTATCCGGCATACGGAAGTCGGGGTGAAAGATGATCGCAAGGGGTCCGTGCGTCGCGATGACGCGAATACTCCCCGTTCATGGGAGTCCGCCTCAAGCTATGCTTTGGGCTCGCCTAGAGCATTATTTGTCTGGATGATATAACCTCCCGGCACGTTCTCACGTGCTGGGAGTTTGGTTTATGATCATGTGAAAAGACACTGTATCAACGTGGAAAATCTCTCACCATAAGGCGTTTGATGCAGCCTCAGCGTCGCGTGATCAGCAGTCCGATCAGCACACCGATACCGACCGCGAGACCCATGGCTTGGACTGGATGACGCCGGATCATGTCTGCGGCTTCCTCGTAGCCCAGCTCTGCATAAAAGGCCGCTTCCTCAGCACGCTTCTGGCCGACTTCGTACACTCGTTCCGCCTCAGAGCGGGCACGCGTTGCATAGTCCCGTCCGGTCTCCAGAACATCCTCAACCAGTTCCTGACCACGCTCTGACGCATCGCGGGCAAGTTTTTTTGTTTCGCGTGCCAGCCGGCTGGCTTCCTCGCGTGCAGCATCCTTCGTAGCCTCAAGGTTGCCTGGCTTCGGCTCCATGCCCGTCTCTGAACTGTTCTGTGCCATTCCAGTTTCTTCCTGATTTCCAAGTCGCTGTCGTTGATTTAACAAATCTGTAGGCCAGTCGTTCCAAGCCTGCGCCAGTTGTTCCCGGTGGCCGTCGCCGATTGTACCGGCAGGATGGTCGTGCGGGCGCTCTTCGCCTGACTTTACCGAAACGTCGAGGACAGGAGCCTCAACCCGTTGCGGCAGGGCAGATTTGCGGGTTGCTACATCTATCGCTAGTCTTGAATGCTCCATCGGCCCCAAGACACCGGCCAGAGAGCGTCCCAACGCCCCACCCCGCAGGAGCAGACATGACTAAACAGACACGGGACCGGGTGCTGCGGGCAGGCGAGACATGCTGGGCCATCGCGCGCGCTGGCCGGGTGGCCGTGATCATCGATGCTGCGGACTATTTCGCAACGGTACGCGACGCCATCCAGAAGGCACGCCACAGCGTCGTGCTGATCGGGTGGGATTTCGACACCCGCATTGCCCTGGACCGACCCGATGACGACGCCGGCGTTCCAAACACGCTCGGCAAGCTGCTGGATTGGGCCATTGAGAAGCAGCCGGGCCTGCAGATCCACGTACTGCGCTGGAACCTCGGCGCCATCAACGCCCTCGGACGGGGCACGACGCCGCTGGCAATTCTGGACTGGATGACGGACGACCGGATCCACTTCAAGCTGGACGCGGCCCATCCCGCCGGGTCGGCACATCACCAGAAGATCGTCGTCATCGACGACGCCCTGGCATTCTGCGGCGGTATCGACATGACTGGCGACCGGTGGGACACCCGCGAGCATCTGGACAAGCACCCGCTTCGGGTCCGGCCGACCACCAAGCGGCACTATCCTCCCTGGCACGACGTCTCGACAGCCGTTGACGGCCCTGCCGCCAAGGCCTTGGGCGAACTGGCCCGCGAACGCTGGCGACGTGCGACGGGAGAGACGTTGACCCCGCCCGCGCCGACAGAAGTCTGGCCCGACGGGCTGACGCCCCTGTTCCGGGATGTGGATGTGGCCATAGCCCGGACCGCGCCTGAGTATGACGGGCGCCCGGGCGTCCACGAGATCGAGGCGTTGTATATCGAGGCCATCCGCTCGGCTCGCCGCACCCTCTATATCGAAAGCCAGTACTTCGCATCCCCGACCATCGCCGATGCAATGGCCGAACGCCTTTCGGAGCCGGACAGCCCGGAAATCGTGGTGGTCAATCCGGAAGCCGCCCAAGGCTGGCTGGAGGAGGAGGTGATGGGGGCGTCGCGGGCGATGCTGCTGGAAAGAATTGCAGCGGCCGACCGCCATGGGCGGTTCCGGCTCTACACCCCCGTGACGGCCAAGGGGCGGCCCATCTATGTCCATGCCAAGGTCATGGTGGTCGATGACCGCCTCCTCAAGATCGGCTCGTCGAACCTCAACAATCGCTCGATGGGGTTCGACACCGAATGCGACCTGGCGCTGGAGGCCTCGCCGGACCCGTCCAAGGATCACGCCATCCGCAGCTCGATCCTGAGCTTGCGGAACGATCTGGTGGCCGAGCATCTGGGCGTGGCCCAGGATGTCCTGGAGGCCAGCCTGGAGCGTTGGAAGGGCTCGTTGGTCAACGCGATCGAGGAATTGCGTTCGGCCGAGCGATCCCTGGTTCCCTTCCAAGCACCAGAGATCTCAGACGCTGAACGGGCGCTCTTCGAGGAGAATGCACTTCTTGATCCCGAACGCCCGGCCAGCCGGTGGCGGACCGCGCGGCGCATGCTTTCCGGGCTCATCCCCGAGGGCCGGGGCAAGTGATCCGCCTTCGGGTTTCCCCGGAAAACAGGAAAAATGCGGCAGAACTCACATTGGCTGATTTCGGCTACAGTCGGAGCCTTAGGCAATGTCAGCATCATGCTGTTTATCAGCCTTCATGTCACCTTGGCCCGCAGACCCAATGTAAGGGGCTGCTGGCCCTGCTAGCCCCGTCATGGCGGGCTGACGGTGTTTCGATCCTGGATAAGGCCGCCGCCACCCTGGGCAACTGGCTGGTCGCGCAACTAATGGCGATGACCATCGTCGGTGTGCTGACCTGGCTGGGCCTGTGGCTGATCGGCGTGCCTCTCGCGCCCATTCTGGGCCTGATCGCCACACTGCTGGCCTTCACTCCGAACATTAGGCTCCAGACCCATTGATTTTACGCCCTTTGCGTGATTCAGGCCGCCGCAAGGAGACCTGATCGATGAGCAACCTGTTCTGGCTGACCGAGGCGCAGATGGCGCGCCTTCGCCCCTACTTCCCCAAGAGCCATGGCCGTCCCCGAGTTGACGATCTGCGGGTGCTGAGCGGCATTATCTTCATCAATCGCAATGGTTTGAGATGGTGCGATGCGCCGAGTGAATATGGACCTGCCAAGACGCTTTATAATCGCTGGAAGCGCTGGAGTGACAACGGGGTCTTCGCCCGGATCATGGTCGGCCTGGCCGCCGAGAGCACCGATCCGAAGACAATCATGATCGATGCAACCTATCTGAAGGCGCATCGCACGGCTTGCAGCCTGCGGGCCAAAAAGGGGGGCGCAGTCGCCAGATTGGTCGAACGAAAGGCGGCATGAACACCAAGCTGCACGCCGTCACCGATGCGAAAGGCAGACCTATCCGGTTCTTCATGTCGGCAGGACAGGTCAGCGACTACACCGGCGCAGCGGCGCTTCTGGACGGCCTGCCGCAGGCTGATTGGTTCTTGGCGGACCGAGGCTATGATGCTGACTGGCTGCGAAAAGCGTTGCAGGACAGAGGGATAAAAGCTTGTATCCCTAGCCGGAAGTTGCGCAAGAAAACCGTGAAATACGACAAGCGCCGCTACAGAAGGCGCAATCGCATCGAGATCATGTTCGGGCGGCTGAAAGACTGGAGACGTGTCGCCACGCGTTACGACAGGTGCCCGGAGACATACCTCTCCGCAATAGCATTGGCCGCAACCGTCCTATTTTGGCTGTGATCAAGAACGAGTCCTGAGCCTAGGACGATCATCGCAGCGGTCCCGGCGGTGCTGCTGGCAGCGCATTGAGAATTCACAGAAACTCCGCTCAATCCCCAGATCTACCCCCAAAAACTGTGGATAAATGTTCGGACGGCCTATGCGGTATGTTCCGTGTCTCCGTGTCTCCGTGTCTCCGTGTCTCCGCGTCCGCAGCCGACACCGTCAACTCAGAATAACGCGCCTGCTGTCAGTCCAACACCCAGACCGAACGCCAACCCAACCGAGATGCCCCTGAAGAACAGGCAGCAGGGGCAGGACGTGTGGAAGTACTCCATGAAGCGCGAGGTCCAGTGATCCGGAGTATCGCACCAGGACGGCAGGAACACACGGCTGGCCCAAGCCATGAAATTGGACAACCAGTTGTCGGCCCAGTCACCCGTATCGCCGTCGAGCGTCTCGGCTTCCGGCTCGGGTGCCTTGTCCGGGGTCTCCGGCCGGAACCGGAATGGGTTGATAGCCATCAGCCACCTCGCTGGCCAAGTGTTGGTCGGTGCATGAAAGCGATGTCCTGCACCGGCATGCGAACGCGAACCCCTAAGGTAAAGTCCCTGCTGCCTCTGTGATAGACCGGCGTTGTTTGACGGTTGCCCTGCGAATGATCTGACAGGGATATTTTGCCCCAATCGCCTTGTCGGAAAACTCCGGGCAGGCCACTCTTGGACTGGCAGGACAGGAGCCCCCCATGAATGACGTCTTCATCTGGCTCGGGATCATCTTCTGCATCTCGCAATCGGCGATCTTCTCCGGGTCGAATATCGCCGTGTTCAGTCTCAGTCGTCTCCGCCTGGAAGCGGCTGCCGCTGCCGGCGACAAAAGTGCATCAGCGGCGCTTGAGCTGCGACGCGATGCAAATTTTACGCTGGTCACCATTCTGATTGGCAATGTCTCGATCAATGTCCTGCTGACGATGCTGGCCGACTCCGTCCTCGCGGGTGTCGTGGCGTTTCTGTTTTCGACCGTCGTCATCACCGCGATCGGAGAGATTGCACCGCAGGCCTATTTCTCCCGCAATGCCTTGAAAGCGGTTTCTCTCCTTGCCCCGATCCTGCGCTTTTATCGGATCCTGCTCTGGCCCTTGGCGAAGCCGACCGCGCTGTTGCTGGATGCCTGGGTGGGGACCGAAACGGTGCCTTGGTTCCGCGAGCGGGAACTGCATAACATCCTGCGCTACCATGCAGCCAATGACGAAAGTGAGGTCGGAAGGGTCGAGGCAATCGGGGCCACGAACTTTCTGGCGCTTGATGACCTTGTTCTGACCCATCAGGGTTCTGAACTTGATCCAGACAGCATTGTCACGCTGCCCTTCAAGGATGGCCAGCCGGTATTCCCGGATTTTCAGCCGAAGGCAGAGGACAGTTTTGTCCGTCAATTGGGGGCATCGGATAAAAAGTGGCTTGTTCTGGTGTCCGAGGATCGGAAGCCCAAACTCTTGCTGAACGCCCATTCGCTTCTCAGGGATCTGCTGCTTGTCGGGCAGGACATCTCTCCCGCGAATTACTGTCATGTCCCGGTGATCGTGCCGAAACCCGAGGCTACGCTAGACAATGCGCTTGCCGCTCTGGCCGGTCGACGGGACAAGGCCGGACATGATGAAACCGTGATCCTCCTGTGGTCCGAGCAGTCAAAGCGCGTCGTAACAGGGTCCGACGTTCTGAAATGCCTCCTGAGCGGAATGGCCGACCATGCTGGACCACCCCCCGCGGCCGCACTTCAGCCGTAGAAAGCAGGGATGGCAATAAACAGGGATGCATTGAAAATCGCCGGCCGCGTGGCGGCGCGCGCTGTGCCAGGCGGCGCTTATTCATAACAAGTATAAGGTCGGTGAGGCAAAATTTTAGCTTCGTTTGAGCAAAGATTATCAATGGCAGCTGAGAGCAGAAATCGTGCAGTTTCGAGCGTCAAAAATCGTTTATGCTATATAAATCGGCCTTATTGCCTCAGGTGCTGCTGGCGCAGCGAGAGCCGCGCCAGAGTTGATTTTTGCGCCCGAACAGCGGCAAGCGTCTATTCAGGTGGTTTTGGACGAAGACTGCAAGGTACCGCGGTAGAGACCACTGCCGCCCGCGCTCCATGCTGATATGCAGCTTTCAAAAAAGGCTCAGCAGCGCCAGCAGCGTAAAGCTGGCCGCACGCGCGAGGTCGGCGTAACTGCCTGGCCCAGGATAGTGATCGGCAGCGCGCCAGACACCGACGACCGCAACGATGTTGTAGGGCAGTGACAGGGCAGTACATGCCAGAAAGAACCTCTCCGGCACGTCGAGGGTGATCAGCGTGAGAAGCAGGATAATCGCCGACATGTTCACCGCAAGGCCGATCGTCACGGCCCAGGTCCAGAATGCCTCAGCCAAGGGCAACTCACCCCGCCAGAGGGATTTCAGCTTGCGCATGGGCAGCATGTGGGGGCCGCGTACATGATCCTCTGCATGGCGGGTCTCATCCATCTTTATTCTCCTGCGGCGAGCAACACGCGGTTCGGCAGGACGCGCCTGATGACGTCCGAGAGCGAAATCACGCCCAGCATCTTCTCTCCATCCATGACCACGGCCAGCTGCACGCTGGCGGACCGCATCCGGCCAAGAGCCTCGTAGACCGGCGTGCTCAGCGAAAAGACATGGGCCGCTCGGTCCACTCCATCCACAGGCTGATTATCTGCCAGTGTCAACATGTCCCGCACATGCACCACGGACAGCGCACTACCTGAGCCTGCCATCAGGATGCCTGTGGCCCACGGCGCCCTGCCACCCGGACATCGGCCGCAGGCGCCTGCGGGCCCACCCAGAAGGAATTGGCGCCTTCGGCAAGCAGGAGGGTATCCTGCGATATTCCGGTGATTTTGCGTGGTTTGCCGTCCGGTCCATCGCGGCAAGGAGCACGCCCGAGCTCACGAACACTAGGTGGATGATGACCATCCAGCGGATTTGATCGGGCGTATGCTGCCCCACATCCATAAAGACCTTCAGCAGGTGGATGCCCGAAGTGGCGACGATCGCGGCCACCAGCTTCAGCTTCAGCCCCGAGGAATCGACCTCGCCTTGCCAGACGAGGCGATCTTCGTGATCGGTCAGGTCCATGCGGCTGACGAAGTTCTCGTAGCCCGAGAACATCACGATCAGCAGCAGGTTTGCAGCTAAGCTGAGGTCGATCAGGGCCAGCACGGACAGGATCGCGTCGTTGACCGTCATCGCGGGCACGACCAGCACGAAGCGCACCAGCTCCATGAGGAAGATCCGGACCAAGAGCACCAGCGCCAGATCCATCGGGGCCATCATCCAGCGGCCTGACAAAGAGGCCGCGCTCAATCAGTCGTGCCATGTCTGTTTTCCGAAGAAAGGTCAGTTTAGAGCTCGAGAAGGTTCAGCAGGGCCTGCGCCACGACGATGACAGCGCTTGCGAGAAACACAGTTGCAGCGATGCCGAAGATGACGCCGCCAGCGATCCACAGCCCGTCGCGCTCCAAGGCGCCGAGCGTGATGATCGCCACAGCGAGTCCCGGCAGCAGGTTGCCAAGGGGTATCGGCAGCACCAGCACGACCGAGAGCAGCAGGCAAACCGACCCAAGGATCCTCATGGCAGGAGGGCGGCTGAACGCGGGCAGGCGCGGGCGCAGCAGCCGCTCGACCCGGTTCAAATAGGGCATGGCACGCGACACAATAGCCCGGAAGTGCTCGATGTCGAAGGAGCGCGCCGCCAGAAACTGCGGCAGCCAGGGCATGGCGCCACGCATCATCTGCCAAGACAGATAGAGCATCGGCAGGCCGAGCACCGCCGAAGTGCCCGGCGGGTTGGGAATGACGTTGCCAAGAGCGAGGATCAGCAGCAGGCCAACCAGCCCGCGGTCGCCCAATGCAGAGATGAGCTCGGCCACGGAGATGCGCGGCTGATCCCAGTCCGATGCAAGCCGCGTCAGGACTTCACTGAATGTCGGCCGCCGGACAACTGGCGAAGATAAGTAGGGGATCATTCAGGGTTCCTGGTCGCACGGACCGCCGGCTGCTGAGAGAGTAGCGGCGCTCACTGGCACGAGCGCCGCGGGAGTTCATTCCTCGAAGCCGCCGTCGTCGAAGCCGGCATCGTCGAACGCGGCCTCGTCCTCCATGCCAGCATCCGGCGCAGGCTCGGACGCCTCGGCCGAGCCGGCAAACATCCCGCCGATGGCATTGCCGAGAAGCACACCGCCGGCCACGCCCATCGCAGTCTGTGCCGCTCCGGCCATAAAGCCGCCGCCACCTAGCCGGCCGCTGCTCCACGGGCCTGCGCCCGGTTGCGTTGAATGCTGGTGCTGCTGTTGGCCCGTATGGACCGGCCGGTCTGCAGCGCGCGGCGCGAAAAGCGGTTGCGGCTGGCTGCCACCAAAGAGCCGGCCAAGGAAGCCGCCCCCGCTCTGGCTCTGCGCCTCAAGCTGCTGCATCCGGTCCTCGGCTGCGGCCAGCGCTTGCTCCTGCATGATGACGGTCTGCGCCAGGTAGTAGGCCGCCCCGGGATTGCGGGCGATGAGGCTGCCGATCAGCGCCTCGGCTTCAGGGTCCCTATGGGGTTGGACTTGGGCCGCCTGTCCGAGCTTGCCGAACAGGTCCTCGATGGCGCGGCGGTCGTTCTGGTCCATGAGCTGGATCTCCTAAGGGTCTTATTCTTCGCGCTGGCCGGTCAGGCTCAGCAGCAGCTGAAACATGTTGATGAAGTTCAGGTAGAGCGACAGCGCGCCCATCACCGCCAGCTTCTGCTGCGTCTCGGCGTCGTGGTGTTCGCTATAGGCGAGCTTGATCGACTGCGTGTCCCAGGCCGTCAGGCCGACGAAGACCACGATGCCGATGATCGAGATGGCGAATTGCAGGGCCGAAGAGCCCAGAAAGATGTTGATGATGCTTGCGATGATCACGCCGATCAGGCCCATGATCAGTAAGCTGCCGAACTTCGACAGGTCGCGCTTGGTGGTATAGCCGTAAAGGCTCATCCCGGCGAACATGGCCGCCGCGCCGAAGAACGCCCGCGCAATCGAGGTGCCGGTGAAGACAAGGAAGATCGAGGCCAGGGACAGTCCCATCACCGCGCAGAAGGCCCAGAACAGGGTCTGCGCCGTGGCCCCTGACACGCTCTCGATCCGGAAAGACAGGAACATCACGAAGGCCAGTGGCGCCAGCATCACGACCCACCGCAGGGGTGAGCTGAAGATGGGCACGTAGATCGCCGGGACCGAGGCCACCAGAACCGCAACGAAGCCGGTGACCAGAAGGCCGAGGCCCATGTAGTTGTAGATGCGCAGCATGTGCGCGCGCAGGCCGTCGTCATAGGCAAGGGCAGGAGCGAAACCGGCGCTGCGGCCGGCTTGGCGGATGGGTTGCATGGTCATCTCCGCAGGTTGAGGTCAGTAGAGTGTGCCGGACAGGATCCCCGAAGCATCAAGCAGCCGGTCCGCATATTCGTCCTGTCCGACAAGGACGTGAGCCGTCTCTCCCAGCTGGAACCAGGCAATACCGTGCTCGGGCGTTTCCTGCAGCCGGGGCAGGGTGACGTCGAACTCCTCCGCGCGAACCGCAAAGTGGCTGACCTTGCCCAAGTCCGGAGTGTCGAACAGGATCTCGACCCCGGGGCCCTGCATGGACGGGAAGACCTGTGCGTCCCGCACGGTCCAGTCTTTCGGGAAATTCGGCAGCACAATGCCGGTCGCGGCGCGCAGCTCTTCAGGGTCCAGATCCCGAACCTCCGGCTGCGAGGTCATGGCGAGGCGCAGCAGACTGACCTGGTGGGCCGACAGTGCCGCAGTCACGGCCGGCGGGGTGGGCGTCGCGGCAACGACTTCGCGGATCGAAAGGGGACCAAGCCCTGCATGAGCCAGCCAGCCGAGGCCGACCAGAAGCCCGGCAGGCACGATACGAAGAAGGCGGCGAAGATGCGCGTCGCGCCTGCGCGCAACCACCAGGCGGCGGGCAGCGCCCAAAAGCGGACGAGGCGTCGGCGGTAGTGCCAGCGCAAGCCGCAGATCGCGACGGAGTGCCAGATCGCGCATGACCTGCGCGGCCGCGGCCGGGTGGCGCGCCAGATGCGCCTCGATCCGCGATCGCTCTGCCTGGCTCAGCTGGTCATCGACATAAGCCTCGAGCTCCGCCGCACTGATCGCCGCATCATGCTTCAGCATCGCGTCCTCCGATAATCTTGAGGGCCGGGCGTGCGTTTACGCCATCTTCGAAGTCCCGCAGGCGCGCCCGGGCGCGCGAGACGCGCGACATGACAGTTCCGGCCGGCACGCCTAAGGTGGCGCCGGCATCGGCGTAGGAAAGCCCTTCGACAGCGACCAGGGCCAGCGCCTCGCGGAGATCGTCCGGCAGGTCCAGGAAGGCCTCCCGCAGTTGCGACAGCCGCACGATGTCGTCCTGAGGCGCATCCCGCACCTGCGGCGTGGTTTCCGCGAACTCTGCCTCGCGCCGAACCCGTGCCTGCTCATAGCGGCGGCGATCCAGGAAGCGGTTCCTCAGGATGGCCCGCAGCCACGGGCCGGGAGCTTTGCCCGGCGCGAGCTGCCGCCGCTGCTCGTGGCCCCGGAGCAGGGCATCCTGAACCAGGTCGTCGGCCTCGGCCCGATCGCGCGTCAGCGCAAAGGCATAGCGGCGCAGCGGCGCCAGCAGATCAAGGATGGGGTCACGTGCTCGGGTCATATCAGAAGCTAAGACGACGCCAATACGCATCCTCTTCCCGGCGGCAGAAAATAAATCCGCCGCGCGTCACGCCGACACGACGCGCTCAGCCAGGAGCTTGTCGATCCGGCGCCCGTCAAGATCCACCACCTCGATGCGCCAGCCTGAGATAAGGACATGTTCCCCGACCTGGGGAAGACTTCCCATGCGGTCGATCACCAGACCGGCGACGGTGTCGTATTCACGGTCGGTCTCGAGGTTGATGCCAATCCGGTCCGCGAACTCATCCGCAGGCATCCAACCCGCGACCAGAAGGCTGCCATCGTCCCGTTCCACGACGCGTGGCTCGTCCTCCGCATCACCATCGAAGTCCCCTGCGATTGCCTGCAGCACATCCATCGGCGTGATGATGCCCTCGAAGTTGCCATATTCGTCATAAACAAGAACCATATGCGCGGGTGATCGGCGCAGGATCTCCAGCACTTCGAGCGCGCCCATCCTCTCGCGCACCACCGGCGCCTCGATCAGCCAGGACTTGAGGTCAAAGGGTGCCTGATCTTCCCGAAGATCGAGGAAGTCTCTCGATCGGAAGACGCCGACGATATTGTTGGGGTCGCCGTCCTGAACCGGCAGCCGCGAATGCCCCGTCTCTCGGAAGCGGCGGACGATCATTTCTGGCGCCTCCGACAGCTGAACCGCAGCCACCTCGTGCCGAGGGACCATCAGTCCCCGCGCTGGCCGATCTGCGATACGCATGACGCCGGCGATCATGTCGCTCTCTGCCTTCTCAAGCACACCAGCGCTTTGCGCTTCGGTGATGACCAGGCGAACCTCGTCATCCGTCATGCTATGGTCCTTGGCGCCGGACTGACCCAGCAGGGACAGCACGAGCTTGCCGGAATGGTTCAGCACCCAGACCAGCGGTGCGGCCGCGATGGCGATTACGTTCAGCAGGGGCGCGATCCGCGCCGCAGCAGACTCGGGAGCGCGCCACGCGATCTGTTTCGGAACCAGTTCTCCGAAGATCAGCGACAGATAGGTGATCGCCACGACCACGCCGCCCACCCCAAGAGTCTGCGCCAGGGTAGGGCTGATGCCGGCAGCCGCAAGGGCGTCGGCCAAGCGCACACCGAGGGTCGCGCCCGAGAAGGCGCCCGACAGAACGCCGACCAGTGTGATCCCGATCTGCACGCTGGACAGGAAACGGCCAGGATCGGCCGCCAGGCGCATCGCGATCGAGGCGCCCCGACTGCCTTGGTCAGCCATGACCTTCAGCCGAGAGGTGCGCGAGGACACGATCGCCAGCTCTGACATCGCCAACACGCCGTTCACCAGGGTGAGGGCGAAGACGAGCATGATTTCGAGCAGCACTGGAAATTTCCTTTGTGACAAGTGGATGAGGTCTGACGGGAGACACAGTCTGCCGACAGGCGGCACGTGTCGGGCAGAAGAATCGCAGGTCCGAAAGCGGCGTCCAGGTGGCTAGTTCCTCGCCGCCGCTTCAGCGGCGGCGAGAACGGATCGAGGGCAAGCTCACGCGGCCAGCAACCATGTCAAGAGAGCAAGCGTCGACGCTCCGGTGACGACCCAGACTGAAGGCCAGAACCCACGCCGGTTGTAGATCGGCGTCTCCTCATGGCAGGCGCCACATTGGAGACTGCCAAACTCTATGTTCTGCCCGCAGGCCGGGCATGAGAACCCCTCCCTGCCAGCGGGGCCATGTGTCCAAAGGCTGTGCATTGTTCACCCCCCGAGGCCAGCAGCAAGGGCGCTGGCCAAGGTCGCAATGGCGACGAGCCACAGGATGATTGTCTTGATATATGGTGAAGTCATCATGTTATGTCCAAAAGCTCGGATGCGCGCAGGATAGTCCTGCCCGGTTGCACGGCCTGATTATGAGAGACGTCCCTGGGCGTAGCCCGCAGGGCCGATACAAGGGGTATTGCCGACCGCACTATCGTCGGAAGCGTCGACGCTATGTCCGCTTCATGCGCGGGATGAGGTCAGGTCAATAAGAGTGCCGGGGGTGCCCGAGCGGGCGGCACCCGAAAAACTCGGGATAGCTGCGGGGGCTCTTGCCGCTGCCAAGCCAAGAGTCGCAACACGGCCCTCGGCGAGGCGGACGGAGTTTCGGTTCCAAGCAACCCTGGATCTGGCTGCGGACCGTAAAGCTTCGGGATCGCGCTTGAAGCGGTGCTGGGCGCGGACAGGTTAGCGAACTGGAGAGACCGGCTGCCCAAAAGCAGCGCCGTCTGGTTCTGCGAAACCACATGCAGAGTAGCGCGTGTCAGGTCGGCTGGCAGAGCGGTTGGAACCGCAGCAAGCTGCACCATCCCGACCAGCATGATCGCAAGGCGTATGCCAGTCAGCAAAACAGACACGCAGCGGTTCATGAGATCAATCTGCACGGAGCACGGAAGTTCAGCAAGGGTCGTCCGCCTTGATCCGCGGCCGGCGCAAAGGCCGCCAGCATGATGCTGGTTCAAAATTATCTCTCATGCCTGTCCTCATCGTCATCCCAGAGCCCCTGCGCGCGCAGATCTGCTTCGCGGCGCCTCTCAATTCGCCGGATCAGCTGAATCGAGACCTCGTATAGGCTGTAGATCACGCTAAAGAGCACGATCTGGGAGATGACATCCGGGGGCGTTGCGATTGCCGCAAGAATGAGGATTACAACGACGGCATAGCGGCGGACCGATCCAAGCCCCGCCGCGCTGACCAACCCGGCCCGCCCCATGAGCGTCAACAGGACTGGCAGCTGGAAGCTGAGGCCGAAGGCAAGAATGAACTTGATGGTCAGGGACAGATACTCGTCAACTGAGCCCTGAAAGACGATGGCCGCTAGTGCATTACCGGCCGCCGCAGGCGCAGTGGGATCGTCGGGTAGTTGCAATGGCCCCTGTTGAAAACCCAGAAAGAAGTCATAGGCCAAAGGCAGAATGACATAGAAGGCGAAAGAGGCTCCGATTGCGAACATCACCGGGGAGGCAATGAGGAACGGCAGGAACGCGGCCTTTTCGTTGCGATAAAGCCCCGGCGCCACGAAACGCCACATCTGATAGGCGATGATCGGGAAGGCCAGCACGAAGCCGCCGAGCAGAGAGATGCGGACGGCTACGAAGAAGCCCTCCTGCAGTCGCAACAGGATAAGCCCGCACTCCTGACTCCGTTCTTCAAGAGCCGCGCAGATGGGCTGGGTCAGGAAGTTGTAGATCGGGTTCCAGACGGTGTAGGACAGCACCATCGCAACGGTGAAAGCGACGATTGACCAGATGATCCGGGTGCGCAACTCGGTCAGGTGTTCGATGAGAGGTGCCGAACTGTCGTCCAGATCGTCGGGCTTTTGTGTATTTCTAACCATTTTCGATCGTCTTTCATGGGATCGCAGCGTGGCACGCGGATTTCATCGGAAGACGCGGGGCGCGCGCGCATCATATCCAGACTCCCACCAGCGTGAGCGGAAGCACCCTGCGGCAGGAAACACCTGCGACAGGGGATAAGACTGTCAGAAGATCAGTGCCGCGCCTCCGATCAGGGCGGTCATCACCACCAGAAAGATCGACCAGTGCAAGAGCACCGTGCCTGCACCTTTTTTCGGCGCAGAATGGTGGTCGTGGTGTTCAGGGTCATAGGTCATTTTGTGTCCTTACCAAGCAGAATGAAGCGGACCGTCGACGAGCCAAGTCCGCACGTCGATTTCAGGTAAGGGTCAGGGGGGGATCCCGGGGGCGACCGGGCAGGTGACGCCGACAAGCGCCCCCTCGGGTTGAGGTGACGCCGTGGCCAAAGGCCTCGCGCGGCTCCAGGAACGCATGTGGCGCAGATGCAGCCAGAACGTCATCAGGCAACGGAACCTTGCGGTCACCGGGGCTTGCTGAAGGCCGCTCCAGAACGGCCTGACCTGGCAGCAACAGGCTCTCGGACAGGCATTCATGTGACGACACCAGGCCGCCACCGGAGGCAAGCGGACGGGATGTCATCCAGACCGCCGTAAGCACCAGCGCCAGAACCGCAGCCAGAGCAACAAGGGCCTTGGCCGGGAAGAACCGGGAGGGTGAAGCACGCTTTAGATGCATTTGGAGCATCTCAATGAACATGGCGATCTGGGATGCAAAGAATAGCGCCGCCCGATGGGGCGGGGCCGGGGGTCAGTGCCGCGCCTCGCCGAACTGGAGAGGTTCTGGCGTCTGGCCGCGGGTCTTGGCCAGCGACACCACCACGCCGATGGTCAGGATCGTGAAGGTGATCCCCAGGGACCAGGCCGGCGGGAACTTCTCCCACCCCATCAGGTCGGCGATGAAGATCTTGGACCCGATGAAGACCAGCAGGATCGACAGCGCGTATTTCAGGTAGGCGAAGCGGTGCAGGATCGCCGCCAGGGCGAAGTACAGCGCCCTGAGGCCCAGAATCGCGAAGATGTTCGAGGTATAGACGATGTAGGGGTCGGTGGTGATGGTGAAGACGGCCGGGACGGAGTCGACCGCGAAGACCAGATCCGCCACCTCGATCACGATCAGCGCCAGCAGCAGGGGTGTGGCAAAGCGGACCGCCTTGCCGGTCCTGGGGTCGGGCTGCCTGACGATGAAGTCATGCCCGTGCAGCTGGTCGGTGACGCGCATCCGGCGGCGCAGGAAACCCAGAAGCCGGTTGTCCGCCATGTCATGGGGCTGATCGCCCGCGAACAGCATCTTGATGCCGGTGAAGATCAGGAAGGCCGCGAAGATATACAGCACCCAGTGGTAGTGCTCGACAATGGTCGCGCCCAGGCCGATCATGATGCCGCGCAGCAGGATCACGCCCAGGATGCCCCAGAACAGCACGCGGTGCTGGTACTGCCGCGGAATGGCAAAGAAGCTGAAGATCAGCGCGATGACGAAGATGTTGTCCATCGCCAGCGTTTTTTCGACGATGAAGGCGGTCAGGTACTGCGCCGTCGCCTCGCCGCCCATCTGCCAGTAGATGAAGCCCGAGAAAGCCAGGCCCAGGGTGATGTACATCGCCGAGAGCTTGAGGCTTTCGGCGATGCCGATCTCGTGGTCGTCCTTGTTCAGCACGCCGAGGTCGAAGACCAGAAGCGCGACCACCAGGCCCATGAACAAAAGCCACATCCACAGCGGCTTGCCCAGAAATGCGATAAGAAGGAATTCCACGATGCCCTCGCGAATGTTGCCATCGTGCAAGGCGCGAGGAGGAACAGGCCGCCGTCGCACCGAGCACGCTCGATGCGGTCCGACATCGCGCCAGATCAAGGTGATCATGCCGCCAGAGGGGCCCGGTCCCGCAAATCTCACTTGGGAGATCCGCACGACTTGTGCAAGGGGGGATGACAGAATTCTGATCGTCAGCGCGATGAATAGGTCGTCACGAACACATCCCCATGCTGATTTGCACAAACTTTCCAGCCGTGGCAGTGCTTTTGAGGGTTCTGCAGTCCCTCACAAAATCGCGGTCCTGCTCAGGGGAGGAGCAGCGGGCCATCCGCACCTACGCACCGCCTGGATCGCAGGCCACTCCCAACCCTGCAGCCCTTGCAGGCCTAAAGTTTATTGATCCGGTAGACCGGGATACTGCCGCCAGGGCAGGCTGTCAAAACCCAGCTATCCAATACTCTGAAGACACCTCAGCTCAGGCCGCTATTTCTTCAGAAGGGCCAAATGATCGGTATGAGAAGGCAGGCGGTGATGCCGGTCACCAGATTCATCGGCAAACCGATGCGGGTGAAATCGGTGAATTTGTAGCCTCCGGGCGCGTAGACCATCGTGTTGGTCTGGTATCCGATTGGGGTCGCGAAAGCCAACGTCGCCGCGAACATGACCGCCACGACCAAGGGGCGCGGATCAAGTCCCAAGCTCTGCCCAAGCGTTATGGCAATGGGGGTAACGATCACTGCAACGGCGTTGTTTGACAAGAGTTCAGTGAGAACCTGGGTCAGGAAATACAACACGAACAGGACGGCCAGAGGGGGAAGGTCCAGCAGCCAAGGAACAAGCGGATCCACGATCATCTGCGCTGCCCCTGAGTTGTTCATGGCCTCCCCCACCACCAACATGGAGAGGATCAGGATCAGAAGCGGCGCACTGACGGATCCGTAAGCCTCGCGCGGCTCGATCGTGCGGGTCGTCAACAGAACTGCCACACCCAAAATCGCAAGGATCTGGATCGGTGCCGCCTCGATCGCTGACAATCCGATGATTGCCCCAAGAACCAGGAGTACCAACGGCGCCCGTTCCCGCCTGAACGGAAGATCAGTTGGCTCACTCAGGTCGGCCATGTTCATGTCGCCAGCCAAGCGGCGGATGTCCTCAGGTGCACCTTCGATCAACAGCGTGTCGCCCACCTGAACCACGACATCGTCGAGTTGCCGCCCGATGTTCAGGCTGCGCCGATGTACCGCCAGCACATAGACACCATACCGCCGCCGAAGTCGAAGATCCTTGAGGGAACGCCCAAGAAGGCCGCACTGAGGTGGGATCAATGCCTCGACAGTCGTGGTGGCCCGTGATCCGATTCGATCGACCAGCCTCAAGCTGTCCGACTGCTTCAGGCCCAGCAGCTCTTGCATCTCGGTTCTCAGGACAACGCGATCACCCTCCTGCAGCATCACGTCCCGCAACTCCCGCCTCAGGCTCAGGTCGCCCCGCAGGACATCGACAAGGCGCATGCCATCACGCTGGAATACCTCTGCTTCGTGCACAAGGGAACCGATCAGAGGAGATCCCTCCGGAACGACGACCTCCGTAAAATATTTGGAGCGCTTGCGCTTGCCCAGCAGGTCCGTGACCGTATCACGATGGGGCAGCAGCCCCGGGACCAGGGCCCACATTGTCAAAAAGCCGACAATGCTGACGGCAATACCAAGCGGGGCGATCTCAAACAGCCCGAAAGGCGCCAAGCCTCGCTCGCGTGCGACACCATCAACCAGGATATTGGTAGAGGTGCCGATCATGGAGATCATCCCCCCCAGCACCGTCTGGTAGGACAGCGGGATAAGCAACTTGGATGGCGAGAGGCCCATCGCATGCGCCAGCTGGATCGTCACCGGGATCATCACCGCCACCAGCGGCGTGTTGTTTGTAAAGGCCGAGGCCACTGCCACCAGCACACCGACGCCGCAGATCACCAGCAGCCTGTTTCGCGCTGCACGGCGGGACACGAACCACGCGAAGCTGGCAACCAGGCCCGTCCGGACCAAGCCGGCCGAGACGATGAACATTGCGGCAATGGTCCACGGTGCGGGATTGGCGAAAACGTCCAGTACGTCCTCTGTCGGAACGATACCCAGCACGATCGTGGCGGCGGCTCCGAGAAGAGCTGTCACTTCGACCGGATATATCTCGAGCAAGAAAAGGACGAACATGACCCCCAGGACGCCAAGCGTCAGGTAGGCCTGCAGATGAGGCTGGAAGACGACGTCAAGCATGTGAACCAACTGAAGATAAGAGGCGCCTATCATCCTCGGCGTCCAACAGCCGATATACCTTGCCCGCGAGCCGTTGCTCAATTGCCAAAGTTGCTGCGAAAGAGGACGTGTTGTGTCCAGATGACCGAACAACAGCGGCTTTTGCGGTTCGAGGAAGGTGCACTCCCGCAGTTATCAGAAGGGGCGCGAAAGAGAGCATAGCTGCTCGCAGGATGATAGGAACTGGCCTTGGCGCGTAGACCTGCAATTTCCCTGCAAGCACGTGAGAGAGCAAGCTGTCGGCGCCTCTTCCGCATCGCCGCAACTGTGCTCGCTGCGCAGAGACTATTGGCAACCAGATTCAGAGCAAGCTCGGCATGAGGAGCAGCTGACCCGCGCTAAAAAGCTGGCCAGGTGCAGCGTGACAAGTCTGCCAACTTTATCGACGGTCTTTCGCTCTGCTTCTGCGCCAGAGCTGCCACCATCGTCGTGACCGGACAAAGCCCGCTGAAACGACCGGCTGCAAGGCAGGAACGTCGATTGCAAGCACCATCAATCCCAATGGGATCATCCACAGACCAAAGATCGGCAGAAAAGAAAGAAGTCCGCCCAGGAGCAGCAACACGGCCAAAGGCATGCGCAACAGGATGCCGATCCTGCCATGAATGATCACGAAGAGACGTTTGAGCAAAGGTGAGAGGCGCGCAAGAGCCACGAACTGTCGTTCCAGGCGACGCCGGTGGCGCTCACCCATTTCTGTTACCGTTGATAACGGCAGGATCCGAGAGATGATGTCTCGTCGGCACAATCCATGAACATGCATGATGCCAAGTAGAGAGGGTCTGGAACAACGCAAAAATCCTCAAGAAGAACAACCGGGAACGATCTGGCACTGAACAGGACTAGACAGGCAGCCTGCGTGCCTCGGAGGACCCGCGGAAAGTCGCCGAAGCTTTCAGAAGTTGGGGCAGAACCCCAAGGCTTCGGGGCCATTCATGGCCCCGGAGCTTCACTTGTGAAGAGGCTTGCTCTAACCGAGCATGACGAGGCCTGCGCTCAACAGCCCGGTCAGTCCCAGACAGAGCCAGAGCCCCATCCAGAAGCCGCGCCGGTTATAGATCGGGGCCTCCTCTCCACAGGCACTACAACGCCCAGGGCCATAGGTCATTTGCTCGCCACAGGCGGGGCAGCGGAACTTCCGCACCAATGGGGGCGGGGTTGGGACAATGGTCATGGTCAGCCCCCTAGTCCGGCGATGATGGCGCTGATCAGCATGCTCCCTCCGACGAGGGCCATGATGAACAGTCTGAACTTCGGAGATGTCATGGGTTCACGTTTGCACATGGCGGCCCCCGGCTGTTCGCCCTGGCGAGGCTGCCGTTTCATCAAACCTCTGCCTGGCCCTACACGACACGGCTCGTCAGGCATGGCCTGCCTTACCCGGAGCGTGGGCAGCTTCGGTCGCGAAGCAGGTCCCCACAGTGCCGTGCGCATGGCGCGGGCGAAGGGGAACCTGCGGCAGTCGAGTGGTCAGGCAACAGGAGGACCGCGGACGCGCGGCCGGTGATGGCCCCGCTGTGCATGGAGGCTTTCAAGGGCGTAAGGGGCCAGCCAAAGCAGCGGCCCGGCCGCCTCCCTTAAGAAGATGCCATCCCCGGTCAGCCCCACGACCGGATCTGTGGATGACTTGGCGCCTGCCACTCCCGACAACTTGGTCGCCAGAACGGCCAGTTGGGCTGGCCGGTGCGCCTGCAGATAAGGCGTGGGGGCGTGCCTCAACGCGCTGCCGCCCGGTCTCAGGCCGTCCAGTGCCTCCGGAACAAACAGTGCAAGCTGCATCATCCCGATCATGGCGATCAGAAGGCGCAGCTTCGTCAGGACGGGTTGCACGGTGGCATTCATACGCGTTCCAGTGACGATGGCGCGGTTTCGATGGCAAGATGCCGCGATCAAACGTCCTATCACAGGACGGTGATCTACGACCCATCACGCGATCTAGCATGCCGACGGCCGGGCTTGGCGGTGCGCCGTGGCGCGGGCTTCGATGCAGCGCGTCAAGAAGCAAATGGACGCGGTTGAAGCATGGTGTAAATCTGTGCGGACGAATCATATGCAGCCAGGCGCTGCTTCGGCTGGACGCCGCTGCGGGCCGTTAAGGTTTCTGATCATGCTGAACAATATTGGACTTCCGGGGCTTTTGCTGATCGCGGTCGTCACCCTCGTGCTCTTTGGCAAGGGCAAGGTTTCGTCCTTGATGGGCGAGATGGGCAAGGGGATCAGCGCATTCAAGAACGGCCTGCGGGACGGCGAGACGGGCACGGATCCCGCCGCCAGCCAACTCCCCGCGCCGACAGTCGCGGCGCAGAACCGCCACCCCGAACCCGCCGGCCCGGGATCCTCCCTTGGCTGAAGGCTGACGTATCGGTCGTCTGCGATGCGAAGTTCTGCCTGTGCCTGGACGCCGGCGCGGGCCCTGATCCTCTTTGACACATATTCACCCACCCCACACCTGAAGGCCGAGCCCGCCGGAACACCAAACGCGGGCCCGGCTATCTGAAGGGATCTTCGGGCCACCTGTACCAGGTCAGACGCCCGCCTTCGAACCCGCAGGAGATAGGTCGGGTCATGACCGAAAATGCCATCCATCAGCCCGATGTGGGCCCTGACGCGACGCCCCATCTGTCTGATCTTCCCACTGCCGGCCAGCATGGCACCGGCAAACCCGCAACGCTGGTTCTGGGGGCCATCGGCGTCGTCTATGGCGATATCGGAACGTCGCCCATCTATGCCATGCGAGAGTCGCTGCATGCAGCCTCGCGCGACGGGCTGACCCCGGATAATGTGGTCGGGGTCATCTCGCTCCTGATCTGGACGTTGATCCTGATCGTCAGCTTCAAATACGTCATGTTGATCATGCGCGCTGACAATCGGGGTGAGGGCGGCACCCTGAGCCTTGTGACCCTAATCCAGCAGTCTCTGGGCCACCGTCCGATCTGGCTGCTGGCGCTTGGGATGGTCGGGGTGTCGCTGTTTTTCGGCGATGCGATCATCACGCCGGCCATGTCGGTCCTGTCGGCGGTCGAGGGCCTGTCGCTCGTTGCTCCTGGCTTGGACCCCTATGTGGTCCCACTCACACTGGCCATCATCGCGGGCCTGTTCATTGTGCAGCGTTGGGGCAGTGGCGCGGTGTCGGTGCTTTTCGGTCCGATCATGACCGCCTGGTTTCTTGTGATTGCGCTGATGGGGCTGCTGCACATTCAGGACGACTGGTCGATCCTGCGCGCGCTCAGTCCCGGCTATGCAGCAAGTTTCATCGCCGGGAACGGACTGGCCTCTCTGATCGTGCTGGGCTCGGTCTTCCTGGCGGTGACGGGGGGCGAGGCGCTTTATGCCGATATGGGCCACTTCGGGCGCGGTCCGATCCGGGTGGCCTGGACCCTGCTGGTCTGGCCTGCGCTGACGCTGAGCTATCTGGGTCAGGGGGCGATGATACTTGCCCATCCCGAACGGGCGGCCAATCCGTTCTTCCTGATGGTCCCGCCTTGGGCGCTGCTGCCGCTGGTCATCCTGGCTACCATGGCCACGGTCATTGCCAGTCAGGCGGTCATTTCCGGCGCGTTCTCGATGATCAAGCAGGCGGTGCGGATGAACCTGCTGCCCAGGCTCGAAATCCTGCACACCTCGGATACGCAGGAAGGGCAGATTTATCTACCGCGTATCAATGCGATCCTGGCCGTCGGGGTGTTCACGCTCGTGATCGTGTTTGGATCATCGTCCGATCTGGCCGCGGCCTACGGGATCGCGGTGACGGGGGATATGGTGATCACGACGCTGCTGGCGTCGGTTGTCTTCCTGCGGGTCTGGCACTGGCGCGTCTGGCTGGTCGCGGCGGTGGTGGTCCCGCTGCTGGCGCTGGAACTGCTGTTCCTCGGGTCCAACGCCATCAAGATCCCGCACGGGGGCTGGGTGCCGATCCTGATGGCAAGCGCGATGATCGCAGTGATGTGGACATGGGTGCGCGGCACACGCCATGTCCAGCGACAGGCCCGGCGCCATGCCAGCTCGACCCGCGACCTGATCGACAGGCTGAGCCGATCGCAACGTCTGGTGGCGGTGCCCGGGACGGCAGTCTTCCTGACTGCCGATCCAGACATCGCGCCTGCTGCGCTGTTGCACAACATCAAGCACAACCATGTCCTGCACGAGACGAATGTCATCATCTGCGTGACCGTCGCCACCCGCCCCTATGTCGCGGACGCCGCGCGAAACAGCATCACGCGGCCGGCCAAAGGATTCATCCGGATCGACATGTGCTTTGGCTATATGGAGGAAACGAACCTGCCCAAGGCACTTGCCCTGGCCCGCAAGCAGGGCGTGAAGTTCGACATCATGTCCACCTCGTTCTTTCTCAGCCGCCGCAGCTTCCGCCGCAGTAAGTCGCGGGGCTTGCCCGCGTGGCAAGAGGCGCTGTTCATCTCTCTGGCAAAATCCGCGGCCAGCGCTACCGATTTCTATCACCTGCCAAGCAGCCGGGTCGTCGTGCTGGGCCAGCAGATGGTGATTTGAAGTCGATTCTCTGGCCTGCCGGTCACGTTCGGCATAAACTGGCATCAGGATGCCGTAACCTTCCTCACGGGAGCGCGTTGCACCTGGCCTCCTGCGCCGTGTGAGGGAATAATTCCACTAGCGGATCGACGAGGCGCTGTCCTTTCAAACTTCATGCAAGCCACGCCACCTCGAGGGTCAGGACGCATAGCCAGAGATAACGATTGTGCCGTGGGTGATAATCCGCGCTACAGCAGGGCACGGTATCGCTGCATGTTCTCGGGATGAACGCATTGTCCTGCCTTAGCTGCCTGGATCACGGCGGCACGATGCGCCGCCAGACGTGCCGCATATCCCGCCCGGCTGAAATATTCCGGCCGAAACAGAGCCAGGTCGTGCTCGTCTGCCACAAGGTGGAAGTCGCGCCCGATGCCAAGCCGGCGGTGCGCAGGAAACACGATCGGAATATGAGAGCAAACACCGCCCGCGAGCGTGAGCGTTTCTGCACAAACAGCCAGCAGAACGCTTCTTGTGAAATAGAACAGGATGTCAGAGCGCTGCGTGAATGGTAGCGCCTGCTTATGATCCGGATTCTGCAGGAACGCCGCATGCACATCACCGATCTGCACCGCAGCCACGTATAGCTGCACATGTTCCGCGCTGCCCAGATCTGCATCGTCAAGAACCCAGGCATCCGGCGGAGCGAAGGCTTCGAGCGGCAGCATTGCGAGCCGTGGCTGAGATCGCAGGTAGGCGGGCATGTGTTGCGTCCTCCCTCGAAGACAAACATTCAGGTGGGCTTGGGCTTCTCAGCTATCGGCACACCCGGGCCATCAAGTTCTGCTCCACGATCGGTGCAAGAGCTGAACGAGTTCTGTCCGCCCTGAGGAACCCCATGACGTTCCGACCTGAGAAACTGCGGATCTTCTTTCCCTCCTTGCTCACGCCAACTTCGGCTTTCGATTAGGTCAGGGATCGCCCGAAGAGAATATTTATGAGATAAAAAACTTGCTGAAGCCGATCACGCCGGGCGCTCTCATGGGGATGGCGGCGGCGGAACGGCTGCAGGGGCTGTCTCGGCCACAGTCGAGGCCCTTGGCAACTTCGGCATCCTGCGCTTTCATCGGATCCTGCTCTGGCTCTTGGCGAAGCCGACCGCGCTGTTGCTGGATACCTGGGCGGGGACCGAACCGGTCCCTTGGTTCCGAGAGCGGGAGCTGCATAACATCCTGCGCTACCATGCAGCCAAAGACGAAAGTGAGGTCGGAAATTTAGCTTCGTTCGAGCCAAGATTAGCAATAGCATCTGAAAGAAATTCGTTCCTTTTCAGACCTCACCGATTAGGTTGCACAAATCCAAGTTATCGGCTGCCTTCTGTTTACGCGGCGTGACCCGTGCCTTCTATCGAGGTTTCGGGGATCTATGGCCTCTGTCAGCAACCGGAGCCGGACCAACTTCTTTTGCAGTTCATGCAGGCGCAGCCGGCATGCGCAAAACCGCTTGACTGAAACGACCTATTACCGAAGTTTTGAGCCCAGAAAGCTGGTTATTTCGTGGTCTCCAGTGGGTCTAAATTTATAGCCAGCCAATATAGAGCCTGTACGCAGCTTTCAATCTGGCACTGCAGGAGGTTCCGTTCTGCTTGAGGCAGTACTTGAAGACACTCAGGGTCTAATACCGCCTTATCTCGGGTAGTGATTAGAGTGCGGGTAAGGTCTTCTAGAATATTCTTCGCGTGCATGTGTTGATTCACCTTAAATCGCTTCCGTAGCGAACATGAACACTGGATATAGAGCAGCGTCTTCCAGCGCAGCTCCAGCCACCAAGGTACAATCCTTGGTTGATTCGCTTTGTTTGATCAAAATAGTGATCGAAAATTACCAATAGGCGAAAAATTGCCCATGAGAATACTGCGGCTGTTTCCCAACCAATCTTGTGGGATTTTTGCTACACCGGGTAGGAGCTAGTAGCCGTAAGATGCTAGATGGCCAACGCGCTGCAGCGGAATGTGCGCAGGCAAAGCGGCTAACCTAATGCCTAGCCGCTCACGGTGACTTGCGCCGCATGCTGGATGCTCTCGAAGCGGTGGCGATGAACGCACTGCCTTTTCAGCGTCCAGATCACGCGCTCGACCATGCCGTTCTGCTGCGGACAATGCGGAGTGATGAACTCCTGTCGTAGGCCATGGCTGCGCCCGAGCGCGGTGTAATGGCGGCTGGTAAAGACAGCCCGTTGTCGGACCTAAGCAGGAACTCGCGGGTGACGCGGCTCAAGGTTCCAAAACGGCTGATCAGGGCATACTCCAGCGCGCTGGCGGCCGTGGTTGCCGTGCCGGTGCGCGACAGGTGCCAGCCGAGACGTTCGCGCGTGTGGCAATCGATCATCAGGGCCAAGGAGGTGCAGCCGTTCTCGCCGGCCCAGATCCGGCACAGGTTGGTGGACCAGCGCTGGTTCGGCGCCGTGGCGACGGGTGGCCGCACATAGATGCGGGGACGCATCCCGATGGGGCGCTTGCGGACCTGTCGGTTCTTCAGCTGGAGGACCTGCTGCACCGTGGTTTTGTTGAAGCCCAGCAGGAATGCCATCGTCCGGTAGCCGAACGAAGCGGATGGTGCTCTGTCTCACCAGCGGCACAGCGGGGAAAATGGATGCCCGAGCGGTCGAGATGGCCCTTAAGGTTTGACTATTAATTCAGTGGCCCGGTGGCCGCGGCGGGCTAGGTAGTGCCATCCTTCGTGTCACTGATCCGCAAAGGCATCGGGATCTGGTCGCTATTGGCTAGGCTGGCCTCGTGCCAAAAGGCAATCACGCGTAGCCTGTCTCATGATCTCGGTCATCTGAGGCCTTATTGTATAGGCCCGTATTCAAAAACGCGCCTCGGTCCGTAAGGGTTGGACCGAGGCCCAAAGCATATCAGATAAGGTCAAATATACCATTCAAGAGAACTGAATCGCCGTCACCAAAATTTAGAAACGTTCCCTCTGGGATCTCGGTCGCGCTGTAAGTTCTACCATCCAGATCTAGAACATCGCGGCCTGTCTCAAACCCGTAGACGATATCAGCATCGTCTCCGGATCGGAAAATAAGCACGTCACTAGCCCCGTCGCCTCTGTTCCCGTCACCAATCCAAATGCGGTCGGCGCCCTGACCGCCCTGAACTGTGTCACGGCCCATCGATCCGTCCAGAGTGTCGTTCCCGCGGCTGCCCAGCAGGCGATCATGACCCCACCGCGTATTGAAGTTGATGCCGGCGCCGGAACTGGAGATGATGGCCCGGGACGCATCGATCACGTCGTTGCCGGCATGGGTCCAGCCGAGTTCGAAACTGTCAAAGCGCAGGGCGGCATTTCCACCGATGGTCGTGCTGGCATTGCCTGAGAACGCGCCGTCCGACAGCACGCGATCGACAGTCACACTGACACCCTCAATCCCGACAGCCTCGTTGTCAGAATAGATGTCGCCGCGCTTGATCCAGATGTTGATCAAATCATTTCCGGAACCACCGTCGATCGTGTCATAGCCAGGGTTGTGGCTGGCATCACCGTTGCCCCACCGGATATTCTCGTTTCCGCTTCCGCCACTGATAAGATCGTTGCCAGTACTGGAGTGAATGAAGTCGTTTCCGCCATCGCCACTGATCGTATCATTGCCCGAGCCACCGTCAATGACATCGTCGTATCGTGATCCCGCGACACTGTCATTACCGGCACCCGTGAAGATGGACAGGCCGTGGCCGGGTTTACCGCCACCGGCAATGTTCATTGTCGCATTTGTCGCCGAGACGATGTCGTCTCCGGCAGTACCGAAAACACGCTCCATGCCGGTAAATTCCAGACGTTCGTTCCCGATCTGAACACTTCCATCCTCGGTCGAACGCATGTCAATGCGGGCACCGATCGAGCCTTCCAGGATTAGCCTGTCGCCGCCGGGGTTGCCTGGCGTATATGGATTCGCATCATATCGTTCTGCACCGGCACCGCCATGGTAAGAGTCATTGCTCATTCCCGCCTGCCAGTAGAACGTATCCAGCCCTTCAAGGCCCCAGACTACGTCTGACTGTGTAGTGCCCCGCATCGTGTCGTCGGCATTCGAACCTCTGATTTCGTTGCCGTTGATCACACCCGGAGTGGGCGTGGGTACGGACGGAGGCGTAACAACGGGGGGCGTGACCACGGGCGGCTGCGTACCCACGAGTTCATTCGGAACGACGCCATCAAAGAGGAAGTTCGCGGACGTCAGGGTTGCTCTGTCGACACCTTGCAGGAAAATGCTGTCGTTGGTCCCCAAAACGATCCGGGTGCCGCCGTTCTCGCTTACGAGACCGGTAACGTTGGCGTACCCGCGGATGTCAATGGTCTCGCCGCCTCGGGCGTCGAAGTCGGTGATCACGTCGCGACCGTCGCCCGAGTTGAAGCGGAACGCATCCTTGCCGGTGCCGCCCGACAAGGTGTCGTTGCCGGTGCCGGCGACCAGCGTGTCGTTACCCTCGTTGCCGAGGAGGATATCGTTTCCGGCCATGCCCAGCAGAGCGTTGTTGCCGCTGTTTCCGGAGATCCTGTTGTCGAGGCCGTTGCCCTCACCACGCGTGCTTGCAGCGGTGCGCAGGTAGAGCTCCTCGATATCGGCGCCGAGAACCCAATCACGGGTCGAATGCACCTGGTCGCGGCCCTGGCCGGCCATCTCGATCGTGCGGTCGCCCGCGTTGTCGACCCAGTAGACGTCGTTGCCGGCTCCGCCGTGCATCTCGTCGGCGCCAGCTTTGCCGTCGATCGTGTCATTGCCGCCAAAGCCGTATATCTTGTCGTTCCCGGACGTGCCGTTCAGCGTGTCCGCGTTGTCATTCCCAATGGTGCCATCAGGGATGACGACCGGAGGCTGAGGTGCGGTGACGGGCGGAGTTGTCACCTCGATCGTGCTTCCGAACTCACCCGGGCGGATGTCGGCGCCCTCGACCACCGCCACGAGGGCGCGACCGGGGTCGGTCCATTTCCCGGCCCACGCCTCCTGGCCGGGTGATACTGACCACAGATCAACGAAGCTCTTCATCGGGCCGATCTGCCAGACGTTGCCCTGCATGTCGGAAGCATCGAATGTCGCGACTTCTTTTCCGTCAATATAGAAGGTGGCATCCTTTTCCGTCACGGAAACCTCATAGGTGTGCATGCCCTTTGAGGCGTCGAAACCGAGATCTATGATTCCACGTTTCGTCGCCTCCTGGTTCAGGACGACATGCTCGCCACTCGGGTCCTCCATGTGAATCATCAGCTGAACCTGAGTGGTGTCAGCGCCGACAAATTCGAAGTCGAACTCAACCCACGGATCGTTCTTCCAGTCCGCCTTGTAGGTGAACATGCCGAAGACAGCCCCGGGCGCCATCAGCGGCGCTTGGGCCGTCCAGCTCCAGGTTCCGGTGGTCACAACCTCATTCGACTGGACCTCGGCGCCGAGATAGGGCTTGGAGGATCCGGCCGGAGCCTTGGTCAGGGACAGGCTGACGTCACCGTTGGCGGCAACTTTCACGTTGTTCGAAGACCAAGCCATGTTGCTGGTCTGACCCGCGTTCCACTCGGAGATGAGCCAGCTGTCAGGGCCGCTCTTCTGTCCGAGCGTATAGAGGTTCAGGTCGTTGTCGTCCGAAGCAACCGGCGTGGCGGGCGCTGGTGTCGGGTTCACTGGAGCGGGCGCGGGCACAACAGGGGCAGGAGCAGAGACGGGTCCGACATCTGACAGGTTCTTGGGCGCCACACCGTTGAAGGTCAAGTTCGCCCCGGAAAGAGTCGATTTTTCTATACCCTGGAACAGGATGCTGTCACCGCCCCTGAAGACCATGCGTGTTCCTCCGGCCTCGGAGACGAGATCGACATACCCCGCGTAGCCACGAACATCGACAGTTTCTCCTCCATTGGCGTCGAAGTCGGTGATCACGTCGCCACCGTCACCCGAAGAGAAGCGGAACGTATCCCTGCCAGTTCCTCCGGAGAGCGTATCGTTGCCGGTGCCGCCAACCAGAGTATCGTTTCCACCGTTGCCGAGGAGAATGTCGTTTCCGGCCATGCCCAGCAGCCCGTTGTTGCCGCTGTTTCCGGAGATCCTGTTGTCGAGGCCGTTGCCCTCACCACGCGTGCTTACCGCGGTGCGCAGGTAGAGCTCCTCGATATCGGCGCCGAGAACCCAATCACGGGTCGAATGCACCTGGTCGCGGCCCTGGCCGGCCATCTCGATCGTGCGGTCGCCCGCGTTGTCGACCCAGTAGACGTCGTTGCCGGCTCCGCCGTGCATCTCGTCGGCGCCAGCTTTGCCGTCGATCGTGTCATTGCCGCCGAAGCCGTATATCTTGTCGTTCCCAGACGTGCCGTTCAGCGCATTCGCAGAATCGTTACCGTTGATCGAATCCGGAACCGTGGGAGCGGGCAGGGTAACGACTGGCGGAGGCGAGACGACGGGGCTCCTGCTTAGTTCATTCGGAACGACGCCATCAAAGAGGAAGTTCGCGGACGTCAGGGTTGCTCTGTCGACACCTTGCAGGAAAATGCTGTCGTTGGTCCCCAAAACGATCCGGGTGCCGCCGTTCTCGCTTACGAGACCGGTAACGTTGGCGTACCCGCGGATGTCAATGGTCTCGCCGCCTCGGGCGTCGAAGTCGGTGATCACGTCGCGACCGTCGCCCGAGTTGAAGCGGAACGCATCCTTGCCGGTGCCGCCCGACAAGGTGTCGTTGCCGGTGCCGGCGACCAGCGTGTCGTTACCCTCGTTGCCGAGGAGGATATCGTTTCCGGCCATGCCCAGCAGAGCGTTGTTGCCGCTGTTTCCGGAGATCCTGTTGTCGAGGCCGTTGCCCTCACCACGCGTGCTTGCAGCGGTGCGCAGGTAGAGCTCCTCGATATCGGCGCCGAGAACCCAATCACGGGTCGAATGCACCTGGTCGCGGCCCTGGCCGGCCATCTCGATCGTGCGGTCGCCCGCGTTGTCGACCCAGTAGACGTCGTTGCCGGCTCCGCCGTGCATCTCGTCGGCGCCAGCTTTGCCGTCGATCGTGTCATTGCCGCCAAAGCCGTATATCTCGTCGTTCCCGGACGTGCCGTTCAGCGTGTCCGCGCTGTCATTCCCGGTGAAGACGTTCTGAGCGGGGGGCGTGGGTGTTGGAGTCGGCGTGACTACCGGCTCTTCGGGCTCGGGCTGCACGACGGGCGGGACCGGAACGGGGGTCGGCGTCGGGGCAGGCGCCGTGCCTTCGTTCACGCCGTCACGGTCGTATTCCATCACGGTTTCCCAAGCGAGATCTTGCAGATGTGCCGCGATGGTGGAATTGATCGTCGGATAGGGGCCATAATCCCCGAAAACCGTGCTCGGCAGACCCGAGGGGTCCTTCCCGTAAAGCGTCGCTTGGTGAACCATGGTGACGTAGTAATAGCCGGCATCGGTCGGGTGGATGTCGTCGGTGAAGAAATGCCTGATCGAGGTCACGCCGGGGATCTTTCCGGCCTCGATCGCGTCATAGAGGTTGGCCATGGCCTGGCCCGCAGGGATGAGCAGCATCTCCTTCGATCCTTCGGGTCGTGCCGCGTTCACCTTGTCGACCACGCCCTCCCAAACCAAACTAAATTTGTCCAGACTTGCCCGCCAAGCCTTTAGGTCGCCGTTGAAAAAGTCGAAACCGTTCCAGGTTTCGTAAAGATAGGACTGGATGTTGGGGTTAGAGGCATGCGCAAGGTTCAGGAACTTGAGGGCATATCCCGAGGTGTCGTTCCACTCAACGTTCGTTTCCAGCGGCACTGCCTCCGTGATGATCAGTGCATCATATTTTCCAGTGGCAAGTGCCTTATGGGAATCCATGCCCTGCGCATGGGCACGATCATGATCGTTCCAGCTGACACGCAGCGGCGCGCCGGCGATGATCTGGAAATCGGTTCTCCCGTCATTCCCCATGCTGTTCATCATATGAGGGAGCTGTCTTCCGACGAGGCTGTGGCCGATCGTAAAAATGTTTGATTCTGACGAGAGTCCCATTTTCCCTCTTATGATCTGCTATTTATATGGGTTGCGCGCGTCTGGCGCAGTTCGCGGACCCCGTTGGTCAGGTTTGCAGCCTTGGCCATTCGTCATGCCCTGGAATGCCCCGCTTATTGCGGGGCTCGCCTCGTTGCCACGGCGGCCATATCACTACGAAGGGCTTATGACCGCCTGCCGCCAGTCTCGCATCGAAAGGTTAAGGATTCGTTGCCCCTACATCCTGCATCAGAAGGTCCGACTAGGTGTGCCAAAACGACAATTGGTGTTGATTTCCACACAGAACTGGGCCGGGTAGGCGCATAACTTCCAAAAAGTGAGCCATATGAACCTTCCCCCGTAAAGGTCAGCGGCGGGGGTAACGGAATGATCCACATGGGGCTTACGAACATCATCCGACGCATGCATTTGCGCGAGAAGCGATGGTGTCCCGGGGCGTGGTGTAGCTGGCGGTGGCCATTGGGTTTCTCGGTGGGGTCGGGTTGCTGACACCAACTTGAACCGAGAAATAGACCCGATGACCAAGCCGATGACCAAGCCGATGACCAAGCCGATGATGGACCTCCGCGCGCTGGTGGAAAAGAGCGGTGATGCGGACTTGGCTCGCGCGAGATGATCGGCTTCGCCGCCGAGCGGCTCATGGAGCTGGAGGTCGGCACCAAGACCGGTGCCGAATATAGCGAGAAGAGTAGCGAGAAGAGTAGCGAGCGGCTGGCGCACCGTAATGGCTACCGCGATCGAGACTTGCAGACCCGTGCGGGCAGCGTTGAGATGCGTCTGCCAGCTTTTGAGGGCGCACAGGAACGCGACCTTCTTCATGCTACTGAAGACGAAGGTCGCCAAGATTGCGCAGCCGCGGAGTGCTTCGCCGCCTCTCGAACCAAAACACGTCATTCCTGAGTGATCGCCAAAGCGCTGCGGGAGCGGCGCCACCGGCATCGACGCCGGTACTGTTTCTGGCTACATCTTGCAGTGATGGTTTCCCGGGACGGCTATGCCAAACCGGATGAAACGGAAACGCGGTGAGGAGTAGCCATCAATCGCCGAATCCGCGATTGCCCTGCAACTAATCTGTCCCACGAGAGGAGCGTTGAACAGGCTGGGTGGGAAGGGCAGGGAGGTGGACCTCGCTCCGCCGCCTCTTGAGGACGCCCGCTGCAAGAGGATCTTTTCTTATCGCTACAACAAAGACCGTCGAGCTGTCTCCACAAATGTTTGCAACTGTACCCGGCTCACTGGCTTGGCGAGGAAGACAGCTCCATTCGCATTGTCCCCTGTGTGAAGCTTGTCCTGTGTATAGCCCGACATGAGGGCGATACGGATCCTCGGGTAGGTGCGGGATATGGCTTGGGCGAGATCCAGTCCTGACTCCCCCGGCATGACCACGTCGCTGATCAGCAGATCAAGGCCACTTTCGCGGGACATGATGTCACGAGCCTCCTTGCCGTTGGACGCTGTCAGCGTTTCGCATCCCAAAGAGGCCAGCATGCGTGCAACCACCCGTGCCACCGCCGGCGTATCATCAACGACGAGTGCCTTCAGTCTTCTCTCAGGAGAGGCCGCGACAGCCTGATCTGCTGCCACCTCTCCGCGCGTGTCAACCGGCGCGACCGCAAAATGCATGGCGACTGTTGTGCCTTGCCCTATGAAGCTTGAAAGCGTCACGAAGCCTCCGATCTGCTCAAGGTAACCCCGCACCCGCGAAAGACCCAGCCCCGACCCCTGGCCGACCGAGCGGGTCGTAAAGAACGGCTCAAATACCTGTCCCTGCAACTGCTCAGGGATCCCGCAGCCTGTATCCTGCACCGAAAGGCAGATCCAGGTTTGAGCGTCTCCGCCATTGGGATGTGCACGTTCCACGGCGTTCAGCATGACTCGGATGGTGCCCGTGCCCTCAATGGCCTCGCGAGCATTGATGGCCACGTTCAGCAGACAGCTTTCTGCCATGGCCACGTCGATGAGAACTGGCGGCAGGCCTGCATCCACCTCCAGTTCGAGCTTGATCCGGGACGGGATGGCGCGACGGACGAACGGTGCCCAAGACTGCAGGAAGGCCCCAAGGTCTGCGGTCTGCGGGGTCAGTTTCGACTTGCCGGCGAATGCAAGGAGGCTGTCATTCAGAGATTTCCCCCGCATCACGGCGTCCCGTGCCTCTGAAATCAAGATCCTTGCTTCCTCCGCGTCGGATGTCAGCTCAAGAAGCTCCACGTTGCCGAGGATCACCGCGAGGAGGTTGTTGAAGTCATGGCTGACGCCGCCTGCCATCTGCCCGACAAGTGCCAGCCGCTCACTGCGGTGACGCTCTTCCTGCGCGCGCCGCTGCTCCGTGACATTGTCCATGAGGACCACCACGTGGTCATACTGGCCATCCTGACCCGTCAGCGGCACTGCCACGCAGTCGAGAATTTCCTGCTGCCCCGATCGGTGATGCCGGGCCTCGAACTTGCAAAGCTCCTGCGTCGCAAGAGCGTCTCCGATGTGCGCGATATCAGGAGAGCACACCGTCTCCCCCATGACGGCGCCGATGGTTTTTCCCTTCAGCATTCGCTCGTCAGACTTCCAAAGCCTGACGGCCGCGGCATTCGCATAGATGATTGGCCAGGAGTTTATGTCACCCGGGCCTCTTTCGATCATGATCGCACCGGAGGTCATTGCATCAATGGCCGTTCGAAACAGGCGAAGATCCCGCTGTTCTCTCACCTCGCGCGTCACGTTCCGGAAATGAACAGCCACACCTGTCTGGGCAGGATGCACGGTTGTTTCGAACCATGCCTCCAAGGGCGCAAAATGAGCCTGGAAGGTATGAGAGATGCCGTTCTCCCTGACCGCCCTGTAAGTGTGTTCAAAGATCGTGTCGCGTGCTTCCGGAAACTCATCCCAGATGTTTTCGCCGATCAGTTCCTTCGGGTCCCGGCGGAGCATCTGTTCGGCGGCTGCGTTCACGAAGCTGAACCGCCAGTCGCTGTCCAGCAGAAAGAAGCCGTCGGGCATTGTGCGCAGGACAAAGGACAACTCCGCCTGCGCACGCACCCGCTCATCAATGGCAGCACGTTCCCGCGTGATGTCTTGGAAGGCGCCTTGAAGAGCGACGACGCGGCCCTCCTCCAGAATGGCTTCACCAATGGTCCGAGCCCAGAAGATACGTCCCGTTGTCGATCGGCACTGCACGTCCAGGTTCCAGGCCCTCCCTTCGCTCAGGCACAGGTCGACTGCCTCAAGAATCTGCTCCCTACTATTGCCGACATAGAACGACAGGGCGAACTCGAGTGTCAGCGTCGTTCCTTGGGGAACGGCAAAAAGATCATAAAGAAGCGGAGTCCATTCAACGAGGTCTGCGCCTAGATGATAGTGCCACGCACCTGTCTGGCTGACCACACCTGCTCCTTGCAGAAGGCGGAGCTCGTCAAGCTGATCCATCATTGTGCGCGTCGTCCTCGAATGCGTCCAAATGCCCAAGCAGCATGGGAAGAAAGGTTTAACCTTCTCCTTAAGGATGCGAAACTTCAACTCTCAGATGTAAACTAATGCCCGATAACGAAGCCGCCATGTTCAGAAGCCACTTTCGGCCGCCTCTTCCCTGCCAATGCGGTCGCAGACTGTCGCGCAGGCGCTCAGCAGTTCATCCCAAAGACCCATTGCAACCATGCCGTGTATCGTTACGTTAATCTGTATGAATGAACAGTAAGAGATTTGAGGCTGAGGCGATTGAAGAAAGAAAGGACCAAGTCATGCGTATTCTTCTGGTAGAGGATGATCCCCATGCAGCCCGCGCAGTTGAGCAGATGCTGACTGCCGCCAGCCACAAGATGGACCTGGCCGACACGGGCGAGGAGGGTATCGATCTTGCCAAGGTTTATGAATACGATCTGATCCTGCTGGACCTCGCTCTTCCGGACATGAATGGCATGGAGGTGTTACGCCACCTGCGGCTTGCCCGCGTCGACACGCCCATCCTGATCCTGACCGGATCGGACGACACCGAAAGCAAGCTGCGCGGCTTCGGGTTTGGCGCTGATGATTACATGACCAAGCCCTTCAATCGCGAGGAGCTGCAGGCCCGCATCCAGGCGATCATCCGTCGCTCCAAGGGACACAGCCAGACGCTGATCAAGATCGGGAACCTGGTGGTCAACCTTGATGCCCGCTCGGTCGAAGTGCGGGGCAAACCGTTGAACCTGACCGGCAAGGAATACCAGATCCTGGAACTGCTGAGCCTGCGCAAGGGAACCACCCTGACCAAGGAGATGCTCCTGAACCACCTTTACGGCGGCATGGACGAACCCGAGGCCAAGATCATCGACGTCTTCATCTGCAAGCTGCGCAAGAAGTTGTCGGGGGCTTTGGAAGGCGAGAACGTCATCGAGACGGTCTGGGGGCGCGGCTATGCACTGCGTGATCCTGGCAAGCGCCTAGCTATCGGCGCATGAGGTGCAGACCCCAAGGAAAGAACAGCATGCTGCTAAGGGTAGGTTTGATACATCAGCATGCATAGCATACCCAGGTGCTGTCCATAAAGCCGTTCCTGATCGACGTCGAGCGGCTGAAGAGCGGCAAAACGAGACTTATCCTCTTTAGGTTTTTAATACCATATGAGTGGTTTCTATTCTGTAACTAACAGCCATAATCTGCTGCCCTTTGCGGGCTGCGCGTCTGCCACGAGACGATCTACCGCTCTGTCTATTCGGCCGCAGGCCGGGCGCAGGAGCTGGCTCGCCATTTTCCCAAACAACGGCGCAAGCGAAAGCCATACTATGCGTGCCGGCGGAGAAGCCTCTGTTTTCGGCGCCTTACGTGAGCCTATGCGAAGCGGGGCATGGTTGTCCCTGGCCGGCGCATCAGCGTGATCCTGTACCGGAAAGGGATTGATAGCACCACCTTACGATCCGGGTCCTAGGTCACAAAGGCTATCTGACCACCCGCACACCCCGTCATCGCCTGTCTGACCGCAGGCGTGGAGGTTCCTCAGGTACGCGGTTCGGACAATGCCGCGGTCACGACTGCCGCTAACCTGCATCGAGCACGCTGTTTAGACTGGCACATCAGATCTGCGTTTTACCAGCATTATGTTGGTGGCCTTTGCACCAACCAGGGATCGAAGCATGCCTAAAAAGGATTTCAAACAAAACCAGCGGTGCCAGAAAGAGGATGAGCTAGCCTTAAATCCGTGAGGTGGCGGCCGGTGGCGCAGTCGCAAAATCGCTTTAATGCGACGCCCTAATTACCGAAGTCCTGAACCTAATGCGAGCCTCCAATGCATGACTTCTAAAAGACAAAGTTCTCGATGGTCAAACCGTTAACATTCTGGAGGAAGATGCTGAAATCTGGCTGCCTGTCTCCGTCAACGTCGGCGAAAACTAGAGTGCCGTTGGCGTTCTCCTTGAGCCATACAGCATGCGCTGCGGGACCGCTCATGCTAAGCCAGAGATCTTGGTTCCTTGAAGCTGAGGAATTGGCATCGATATGAGAAAGGTCGATCGTGTCGTCTGGTCTTGAGAAATCACGGATGACATCACACAGGTGGTCAGGCCGGCTGTCCAGGATCGACGCGAAGACAAATACGTCCGAGCCTCTTCCTCCGTGGAGGACATCGCTGCCAACTCCCCCCTGCAGGCGATCGTTTCCGCTCCCACCATACAGGATGTCATTGCCGGAGTTCCCGAAGAGGCTGTCATTACCGTGATCACCAAACAGCCTGTCATTCCCGAGTCCACCGATCAAGACATCGGAACCGTCGCCTTCATGAAGCGCGTCGCGGTACCGGCCTCCACGGAGCGTGTCGCCGCCAGCACCACCGAAGAGGGTGTCACTGCCGGAACCGCCGAAAAGGAAGTCGTTGCCATCTTCTCCGCGAAGTATGTCTCTTCCATACCCTCCAAACAGTGAATCCTGACCAGGTCCTCCATAAAGCCGGTCGTTTCCGCCCCCGCCATGGATCCGATCTTCTTCTGTTCCCCCGTAGACGGTGTCAGCTCCCAAGTTTCCGTAAAGTGTATCGTTGTCTGACCCTCCAGCGATGACGTCGTTACCGTCACCTCCATAGGCCACATCGTGACCCTTTCCTCCATCGATGACGTCATCGCCAAGGCCGCCCTCGACTCTGTCATGACCATGGTAACCGTCGATCAGATCGTTTCCGCTGCCTCCGCGAATTGTATCGTCGCCACGGTTCCCGAAGATGTAGTCATCGCCTCCTCGCGCATCTATGAGTTGCGCCATCTTGGGGCTTCCTACAAGGTATTCAGATGCCTTGTTCCCCGCATACTCAGCGACATTCACAGTAATACGGGAAGAATAGCTCAACCCCTGTGGCAGGTAGCTGGCTGGCACGAAGTTAACAGGATCACGAAACTCCCTGTCTGCACTGCGAGGAATTCCCGCAAGCCATTCGCTCGGCCAGTCTACGAAGTGGTTTTCCTCCGATGCTTCAGAGTTTCGACCGTTGCCTTGAATGGTAGGTGATCCATGCCTCGCGCCTTCCAAGCAATAGAAGATCCTGTTGTTTATGAGTATCCATTGCTGAGAGAGATGCTCAACGATCCGCACATTCTGAGGCAGGTTTGACAGATCCAGTTTCTGACCATCTAGCCAGATGCTGTCCTGCGAGGCGTTGAAGTCGTCGATCCTGCCAATGATCCTCTGATCGCCGCTGATGACGCCAGAGAACATGAAGCGATCTGCGCCTTGTCCGCCGAACACATGGTGGCCGAACCTTAGGGCGTAGGAATCACCTGGCTGCCGAGTGACGTCCATGACAATTGTATCGTTCCCCCAATCGCCGAAGACATGGGTCTGATATTGTTGGGGTTGCGGGGCTCCGAAACCGTAAGCAAAAATCGTGTCGTTGCCCCTTCCTCCAGACACCGCCCCGCCACGAATGCTGGAGTAGATGATGTCATCGCCAGCCCATCCATTGATGTCGACGACACCTGAGCCGCCCCTGATTGTGTCGGGGCCGTTAGTGCCAGTCAGGATGGTTGCCCCATGATGATCGACACTGTGCTCGCCATGGTTATGGGCGCCAGCGTCTTCTGGATCGCAGCAATCTTGATCACACATAAAGTTCTCCTGAAGAGCGCACCATTTCCGATAGGCACCGTGCGCTAGTTTCAGGTGGATTTCATCCAGACCGTAAAAGTTTTATTAATTCTGGTTTTCCAAGTTTTCTACTTACTTACGCTGCGAATTTATTCTAGTTGCTCCAATTGGGCTGATACGGATTGAATCTATGTTTAAAAATTCGGAACGCACATGGTGATCAAGAGATCGCTGGTTCGATTAGAAAAAGTGAATTCTCCGAGGGGCTATTGTAAATCACTGAGAACCTCAGCAAGACCAGCCTTGTTATTTATCAATATCCGCTATAGTATTGCACTATACACACTGAGAGATTTTCATGAAGGTCATTGTCTTATCGGTCGCCCTGCTTTTTGCCACGCAGGGGCCCACTTCGGCAGCCGAAGCTGAAGCCAGGGTTCTTAAGGGTGTGGCATCCGTCATAGATGGCGATACGATGGAACTTCACGGAACACGAACTCGGTTGCACGGCATTGATGCTGCGGAAAGCGCGCAGGTCTGTACTGAGAGCGACGGGTCTCCCTGGCGGTGTGGCCAAGAGGCAGCATTAATTCTAGCGGATAAAATTGGTCGCACTCCCATCCTTTGTGAACAGTAAGCGCGACGCCGATCCCCTCCTGCCGCTTGTGATCTGAACGGGTCATTCTCGACGCGGATGAGCGTTGGAGGTTGGGGCTTGGAACGAGACGGCAAAGTGGGCGTCCATTTGGACGGCTCGAGGGGCGGCGGGGTTTCTCGGCTTGAGGTGATCGAGGGGCCGTCCGGGCGCCGGCTTCGCACGAAGGCAGAGCGGGCGCGGATCGCGGCGGAGAGCCTGGTGCCGGGGGCTTCAGTGACGGTTGTTGCGCAACGGCACGGGACGACGCGCTGGCAGATCTATGACTGGCGGAGGAAGCTGCGGACGGGGCAGCTTGTCGTGCCTGAGAGCGTGGCGGCCCTGCCGATGTTTGCCGAGCTTGTCATGGAGGGCGCGGCTGCTGGGGCAGAGATGCCCGCGGAGGTGGTGGTTGCGACCGGCGTGGAGATCGTTGTCGGCGATGTCGTGATCCGCGTCGGCGCCGACGCGGATGAGGCCCTGCTGACGCGGTCGATCCGGGCGGTGCGGGCGGCGGCGTCGTGATGTTCGGTCAGGGAGGGCCGGTGAAGGTCTATGTGGCGACGCGCCCGATGGACTTCCGCAAGGGCATCGACGGGCTGGCCCTAGGCTCCAGACCCATTGATTTTACGCCCTTTGCGTGATTCAGGCCGCCGCAAGGAGACCTGATCGATGAGCAACCTGTTCTGGCTGACCGAGGCGCAGATGGCGCGCCTTCGCCCCTACTTCCCCAAGAGCCATGGCCGTCCCCGAGTTGACGATCTGCGGGTGCTGAGCGGCATTATCTTCATCAATCGCAATGGTTTGAGATGGTGCGATGCGCCGAGTGAATATGGACCTGCCAAGACGCTTTATAATCGCTGGAAGCGCTGGAGTGACAACGGGGTCTTCGCCCGGATCATGGTCGGCCTGGCCGCCGAGAGCACCGATCCGAAGACAATCATGATCGATGCAACCTATCTGAAGGCGCATCGCACGGCTTGCAGCCTGCGGGCCAAAAAGGGGGGCGCAGTCGCCAGATTGGTCGAACGAAAGGCGGCATGAACACCAAGCTGCACGCCGTCACCGATGCGAAAGGCAGACCTATCCGGTTCTTCATGTCGGCAGGACAGGTCAGCGACTACACCGGCGCAGCGGCGCTTCTGGACGGCCTGCCGCAGGCTGATTGGTTCTTGGCGGACCGAGGCTATGATGCTGACTGGCTGCGAAGCGTTGCAGGACAGAGGGATAAAAGCCTGTATCCCTAGCCGGAAGTTGCGCAAGAAAACCGTGAAATACGACAAGCGCCGCTACAGAAGGCGCAATCGCATCGAGATCATGTTCGGGCGGCTGAAAGACTGGAGACGTGTCGCCACGCGTTACGACAGGTGCCCGGAGACATACCTCTCCGCAATAGCATTGGCCGCAACCGTCCTATTTTGGCTGTGATCAAGAACGAGTCCTGAGCCTAGCGGTGCAGGAGATGTTCGGTCTCGACCCGTTCTGCGGCGCCGTCTTCGTGTTCCGCTCGAAACGGGCGGACAGGATCAAGCTTCTGGTCTGGGATCAGACCGGGATGGTGCTGGTTCACAAGCGGCTGGAAGGAGGCAAATTCGTCTGGCCGCAGGTGCGGGACGGGGTGATACGGATGTCGTCGGCGCAGCTGGCGGCGCTGTTCGAGGGGCTGGACTGGCGGCTGGTAAGACCGGAGCGGGCGCGTCGGCCGCTGGCGGCGGGGTGAGCGTCCCGATGCGCGAGAACTCCTGTTTTTACTGGCCCTGAGGGGGGCTTCGTGATTCACTTCCCCGCATGGATGCCGACACCCTAAGCCGCGAGAACGCTCATCTGAAGGCCCGCCTCGCGGAGGTCGAGGGGGCGCTCGCGGAGGTGCAGGAGGCCAACCGTCGGCTGGAGGGTATCCTGCGCGCATCGCAGCGCGAACGCTTCGGCAAGAGTTCCGAGAAGTTGTCGCCCGACCAGTTCAATCTGCCCTTGGAAGATGCCGAACTGGCCCAGGGCGTGCTTGAGGCTGCACAGGAGAAGGCCGCAGCCGCGTTGCAACGGGCGCGAGGGGATGAACCTCGCAAACCGAAGCGGAACCGCGGGCATCTGCCACCGGACCTGCCTCGGGTCGAACGCGTGATCGAGCCCGCCAGCACCCTCTGCCCGTGTGGCTGTGGCGAGATGGCCCGGATCGGCGAGGACGTCTCCGAGAGGCTCGACGTGATCCCGGCGCAGTTCCAGGTGCTGGTGACGCGGCGCCCCCGATACGCCTGTCGCCACTGCTCGCAAGCCGTGGTGCAGGCCCATGCGCCCGAGCACGTCGTGCCTGGCGGGCTGCCGACCGAACGGCTGATCGCGTGGATCATCGTATCCAAGTTCGGTGACCACCTGCCGTTTTACCGCCAGGCCGGGATCTTCGAGCGGCAGGGACTACATCTCGACCGTGGCACGCTCGGCAACTGGGTCGGGCGCGCCTGCTTCCACCTGCTGCCTGTGATCGACCACATAAAGGCCCGTCTGCGCGCCGCCGACCGCATTTTCGTCGACGAGACCCGCGCGCCGGTGCTGGACCCGGGCCGGAAGGCCACCAAAAACGGCTACTTCTGGGCCGTCGTCTCTGACGACCGCGGCCATGGCGGTGCTGGTCCGCCCATCGTGCTGTTCCACTATGCACCTGGCCGTGGACGGGAGCATCCCCTGAGGTTCCTGGCCGGATACCGCGGCCGGTTCCTGCAATGCGATGCCTACCAGTCCTACAACGCGCTGACCGAGATCACGCGCGATGAAGGGCCGTGGCAGCTGGTCTATTGCTGGACCCATGTCCGCCGCCGCTTCGTCAAACGCCTCGAGCGCGAGGGCTCGCCCATCGCCGAGGAGATGCTGCGCCAGATCGCGTTGCTGTATCAGATCGAGAAGACCGTGCGCGGCCACGCCCCCGCCGACCGCCTCATCGCCAGACGCGAGCATGCAGCCCCGATCATCGCCGCGCTCAAGCCCTGGCTGGAAACCCAGCTGTCACGCATCCCACAAAAGTCCCTGCTGGCCGAGGATATGCGCTATGCCCTCGCGCACTGGACCGGTCTGACCCGCTTCCTCGAAAATGGGACCCTCGAGCTCGACACCAACCCGGTCGAGAACCAGATCCGTCCGATCGCGCTGACCCGCAAGAACGCACTCTTTGCGGGAAACGAGATCGGCGCCGAGAACTGGGCCATGCTCGCCTCGCTCGTCGCTACCTGCAAGCTGTCAGGCGTGAACCCCGTGGACTACCTCGCCGACACACTCCAGGCCATCCTCGACGGGCACCCCAAATCCCACATCGAAGACCTCATGCCGTGGCGCTAACCACAGCAGCCGTCAAGCATCCCCGCATAGGGCCTCGACGTCGCGCTTACTGTGAACAGATCGACACGGACCGGTACGGGCGAGCCGTTGCGAGGTGCTTCAGCAACGGCCAAGACCTCAACAAGTGGATGGTCCTTGAAGGCATGGCGGTGGCCTACCGTCAGTATTCGTCCGACTACGTTGCTGATGAGAACAGGGCGCGCGAAGGCCGAAGGGGGATGTGGCGCACGAAATTCGATATGCCTTGGGATTGGCGTAAAGGAGCACGTAGTTTAGAAGTTCCCGCCGAAACCACGGAGGCGCTGCAAAGGCTCGTCCAGAGTTCGTATTCCTGCAGCCCCCGGCGGACATGCTCTCAGATCAAAAGCTGCCAGGAGGCGCATTGGTATCTCGAACACTGCTCCTGGGCTGGCCGCCTTGACCGGGACAGTGATGGCCTTCCCTGTGAAAGCATCTGCTGATGCTCAATGGAAGAAGTCTTTGCGAGGCGGTCCTCTGGCCAACCTGACGAAGATCCCCTGATGAAAAAGGTCCGCGTTTGGCCGCAATCTGTCTGAAGACCTTTTCCAATAGTGTTGTGGCATGACGGCCAATTTGCCCACAGGCATTGCGCCTGAGACGTCAAGCGAGACGGGATCGCACAGGTCATAGGGGTTACCTGATCAAGGTTCTGTCGGACCGGTCCGCAGGAGCTTCCTTATGTTGCCGGAGGCGGCCCGTCATCGGATCCGGCGTTCAGGTTATGACTGGCTTCGTTCGCGACCTTCAGTTCTTGCCAGATCGCCATATAATTTGTGAAACGTTTTCTGATGGCGTCAAGGTCGCGGAGAGCTTGCTCTATGCGGACGTCGATGAGAGGCGCATCAGAATCATCAATGTCAATCCGCGGCAAGCTCTCGCGGCAACCGCGCAGGAGCGACGCGGCATAAGCAAGATGATTGGCGAGCTCGCGGCTCGTTTTCACTCGATGATCCATCTCAGCTTCTCTTTGTGCACAAGGCTATCTAATCCAAAGGGCCTTAAGAGAGAGTTAAAGGTGGGTGCGCGCGGCGAACTCGGCTCAATTGTTGGTCAATAGCTCTCTGCCCAACGAAACTCCCATGCTATCACCTTGGCCAAGATCAAGAGGATCTAGTCAAACGAGGCTAGGTCATGTTGACAAATGACGGAGCCAAAGGCGGATGGAGGTGATGTCGATGAAGCCCAAGAAGCTTTCGGCCGTCTTGTCGTTGCGTGTTGCGACGCGTCGTGCGTTCTTGAGCTTGTTGAAGCAGCGCTCGACCAGGTTGCGCAGGCGATGGAGCGAACGGTCCACACTGACGCGCTTTTGACGTGACTTGCGCATCGGGATGACCGGCAGGAGATCGCGCTCTTGCATACGCGCCCTGATGCTGCTGGCGTCATCATCCTCGGTCAAGGGGACACTCCTCCGTTCGAGCATGAGCCTTCGCCAACGATACAACAGGTTGGGTGCAACGCCATTGCGCCGCGCAACGATGGAAACGCTGGCCTGATCCTCCAGCGTCTCCTCGGCAAATCGCCGCTTTTCGGCGGCGGTCCAACGGCGCCGACGACCGCCATCGGTGATGAGTTCAATCTCAGGCATAAGCACGTGCTCAGGCATATGCCAAAGCCTCCATGGCTATGCCCAAGTCTCCGGTCGAAACGGGGGCCAGTTCACATGCGGATTATCTGGAACACTGAACGGTAAGCAGCGCGAAAAGAGCAGCAAGCCCCTAGCCGTCACGTCAATAGCAAGATTGGGGGGGCATCTGGTTGAACCGGCCCGCTGGCGAGAGAGCAATATCGAACAGTGTATCACAAGCTGCGTTAATGCCCCGGCCAACCTCGCGGATCAGGAGAAAAGCTCTGCGAAGCTGTAGTGTCTCAATTTTGCAGACCTGCCAGCGCAAAAGCTATGCATAGTTTTTGGATTTTAATGACATGTATACGAATAGCATGATAGGCGGATTTTAGCCTACTGACAGGGAGATTTGGCGGATGACTGCTTACAGGTGGTGTGATGTGTGTGGCAACGCAATGGATCCTATGGGTAGCAACCGCTTCGGCTGCCTGTCATGCTACACCGCTTCCGGTCCTGATTGGGTGGAGCGATGGATTGTGGACAGCATCGCGCCTGCAGGTAACATCATAGATTTCCGAAAGTGGCAGAAAACGCTTCGGGGGGATGCCCCTAAACGTGCTATAGTCGGCCGTAGCGTTAGCAACGGCAGCCCCTACCGGCCGAATGAAAGCCTACACTTAGCCTCTATTAGCACTGCAGGTTCGTCGAGCTACAATCCCACCTCCTACGAAACTAGCAACCCCACTAGATATGCCTGTGAGGAGCGGTCGCGCATGGTCAAACACCGTGCAACCGCAGCGCGTTGTGGAAGCAGGCACAGCGTAACAGGCTCATCGATATGTTGCGCACGATCCTCGTGTCCATCAGCTTCAGTCGGGTTCTGCGTACAAAAATAAGGTGCGCCAGTACGTTCAAGAAATGAACAACCCGCTAGCCGCCTGACACTGCACGGGTTGTTGGCAAAGCCGGGACATTGCGTTGATCGTCTCTGCTGGCAGTCAGCAGCCAGGGCGTCCGAACACCATTACTCACATTGCCCCTTGGCCGGCCCTCGCTATCTGCCACCATTGAGAACTCGAATTCGATCAGGTCCCTCAAAAGTAAGTTCCTGCGGTGTCCGGCAAAGTTCATCCACATATTCACCATGTAAGCGGCATTGATGATGTGACCGCCCGCCGACGGCATCTGATGTGCCAAGGTGGGTCTGCAACGATCCACGGAGGGGAGCGGTCACATCATCAACGCCCTTGGCATCAGTAATTCCGCGGTCTTTCAGCCTGTAGCTACCCCGCGCTGCACAGCTGCCGCTAGTTCTGCAACTGACATCGACGCGAAGAGCCCAATGCCGCCGGTCAGCCGCGCAGCCGCATCCCTCTCGGTGATTTGGCAGACTCAGGGGCTAGGCTCCAGACCCATTGATTTTACGCCCTTTGCGTGATTCAGGCCGCCGCAAGGAGACCTGATCGATGAGCAACCTGTTCTGGCTGACCGAGGCGCAGATGGCGCGCCTTCGCCCCTACTTCCCCAAGAGCCATGGCCGTCCCCGAGTTGACGATCTGCGGGTGCTGAGCGGCATTATCTTCATCAATCGCAATGGTTTGAGATGGTGCGATGCGCCGAGTGAATATGGACCTGCCAAGACGCTTTATAATCGCTGGAAGCGCTGGAGTGACAACGGGGTCTTCGCCCGGATCATGGTCGGCCTGGCCGCCGAGAGCACCGATCCGAAGACAATCATGATCGATGCAACCTATCTGAAGGCGCATCGCACGGCTTGCAGCCTGCGGGCCAAAAAGGGGGGCGCAGTCGCCAGATTGGTCGAACGAAAGGCGGCATGAACACCAAGCTGCACGCCGTCACCGATGCGAAAGGCAGACCTATCCGGTTCTTCATGTCGGCAGGACAGGTCAGCGACTACACCGGCGCAGCGGCGCTTCTGGACGGCCTGCCGCAGGCTGATTGGTTCTTGGCGGACCGAGGCTATGATGCTGACTGGCTGCGAAAAGCGTTGCAGGACAGAGGGATAAAAGCCTGTATCCCTAGCCGGAAGTTGCGCAAGAAAACCGTGAAATACGACAAGCGCCGCTACAGAAGGCGCAATCGCATCGAGATCATGTTCGGGCGGCTGAAAGACTGGAGACGTGTCGCCACGCGTTACGACAGGTGCCCGGAGACATACCTCTCCGCAATAGCATTGGCCGCAACCGTCCTATTTTGGCTGTGATCAAGAACGAGTCCTGAGCCTAAACTGACTGCGCATGCATCGATATGATCTGGACATCCAAAGGCCGAAGGTCATGATGTGCCCGCGTAGCGTCGAGAGCAACCGAGCAGCACACATCGACCAACGCCGCGCAGGTGGTCGCCTCGCACAAGGAACCGGCCGTCGATGCGCAGCGCCATTGGGGCGCCCGATATTGCCGGGGCCCCTTCTTCCGGAGGACGCTGCGCATGGATGTGCAGGTGCGGTTCTGTCGAGGCTCCTGAATTGCCGACTTGGCCCAATCGCTCGCCCACGGTCACAGTGTCTCCTGGAGCAACGATGACACTTCCCTGCCTCATATGGGCCAATACGATTTCGGCGTCCGCGCAGCGCAGGATCACGTGGTTGCCGAGCCTGTTGACCAAGTCGCTCTGGGGCACCTCGAAGTCCGGCATGCTGCCCTCGGCAGCACTTACCACACCGGCGCAGGGTGCACGCAGTTCTCGGCCGAAGATCGCATACGCGGACGGGGCTGCGGGACGCCAGCCGGCAGCGCGCAGCCCCCAGGGCCCGAGCCCAAAAAAGTCCAAGCCGTAAGACTGGCCCCGCCATGGCCGATAGCGTTCGACAGAAGCGTCGAGTGTGCGAAAGTGCCCGTTGACCAGCTGATTTGATCCTCCATTTCCAACAAGATAATGGCCCGGCCCGAAGGGGTTGGCGATCTCGACGATCTCCACGGGCGGCAGGCGCCGCCCGGCAACCGCCAGTGCACTGTACCACCCGCCCAAGCCGAGAAGAACGGCAGCCAGGACGATGCCGAGCCAGCCCGATCCGCTGGAGGGGCCCAAAGAAAGTCCTCGCGCAGGTCGGGCCGCCATGAGGACAGCCGCCAACCACAGCCCGCCGAAGACCCACGGCAGCCACCAGATCGGCACCGCCCATTGCGCGACCTTTGCCAGGGCAAAGAGAGACGCGCCCGTGCCTGCCACCTTCAGCATAAATCCGGCCAGGCTGCTCGCCGGGAGAAAGGCAACCCACGCAATCAGGGCGATCGGCAGGAGGGCCTGCATGACAATGACAAGCACCGTCACGGCTGCGCTCCGGGAAACCTGATCGCAGTGACGTTCGCGAGATAGAAAGGAAAGTAGTCCTCCGTCCCGAACATGTTTCCGGCCTCGACGCGGAACGGCAGGCGATAGCCCTGAACTTCGCGGAAGTCCGACATCACGGCGCCGAAGGGTTGCAGCCTGTGGACCTTGTCAGGATTGGCATTGCTCCAACGCTGGAATGATACTTCCACGGGGCGCCCTTCACGATCGACCGTAACATCGACAGCCTGCTCCAGGTCCCCGTGCCTCACCGTGACGCGGGCGGTGTTGTGGTCCACGGCCGACCACACGATACCGGGTCCCGGAAGAAGCGCGGCGGGCGCCCAGATAGCGGCCTCGGCGACATAGCGTCCGAAGGCAGACCGCCTGTGGTCGGAATCGCCGCCCAAGCGCGCCACCGGCATCAATCCGAAGACCCGAAACCGGGTCCAGTGGCCAGTGTCTGATCCGGAGAAGGGCATCCCCCCGCGCGTGCGCATGGTCCAGACGAAGCCCTCTGGCGCGGCCAGGATCTGCCGTGCCTCCATGGGCTGGTAGTTCGGCTCCGACTTGCTGCCCAGGCTGAACTGTCCGCGCATGTCGATCTCCGTCACGGGCCAGAGCGGCGTCTCGGGTTGGATCACGTATCTGAAGTATCGTTGCGCAGGTTCAGGCAGATCGGCGATGATCTCCAGGTTGAACCGTTTTGCTGCGGTGGGCTGAAGCGCCGCGAGGCGCTGCCATTCGCCACGGTCTGCCCGCCAGTCCAGACCTAAAAGAACTGCCAGCGCAACTATGGCAACGACGATCATGACTACAACTGCAAAAGCGATCTTCATTGGGATCCGAACTTCTTCGCGCGACAAGTTTGCGCTAGTCCGCTCCAGCATGGCGCGCGATGATCTACATCAATTTTGCAGGGCCGTCGTTCGAGGGATCTGCCTAGCTAGAGCCAGACGCCCCGTGCTTCATAGCGCTCTTCTGAGGGTTGCCTCCCCCCAATCGTGTTCAGCTATCGCGTGGGTGCAAAGCTGCAGACGCAGCGATCGACTGCAAGGACCCGCCACTGCAGCCGCTGTACAGCCAGTCTTGCTGCAACAAGCGAAGCATGGACATTTGCTTCACGACTGGCCGACCGACCGCTCAATATCGCATGGCCGCCGCTCGCGCGCAGCACCTCTGTGTCCGTCCTGCAGGACAGAGTGGCCATTGTTCATCCAGCTACGGCCCCTCTTGAAGCGGCATCGCCCGCAGGGCGCGCTCTATTGCAGCGCTCGTCCCCGGTTCACCGTTGCCTGGCCATAGCAGCGTGACATCAATCTGGGTCTCGCGGCCCTTCAAGGGCCGAAAGATAACGCCCTCTTCGTCACGCTTCAGGCTTTCCGGCACAACGGCCACTCCCAATCCCGCTGCAACAAGCCCGATCGTCATGGCAGGACTGCTCACCGGCCGGTGCCGCTCGGGGAAATGGCCCAGGGCTTTCGTGGTGAGCGCCATGCCGTCGATGTCCTCAGGTGCGGCATAGCCGATGAAGGTCTCCTGGCGCAGCGCCTCCGGCTCGATCTCGGGCAGGTGCCCGAGGGGATGGTCGCCCGGCAGCACCAGCACCAGGGGATGCGACGCCATGCGGCGCGCCTGCAGTGCTTTGGCGAGGCCCGCCGATGCCGCGGTGCCGAGATAGGCATCCAGATCGCCTCTCAGGGTGGCTTCAGGCGCCTCGGCAGGGTGGCTCTCTACCGGCTCGATGCGCAGACCGGGGCTCGTCTCGCGCAGCGCCAATACCAAAAGGCGCAGGATGCCGGAATGAACGGCACCGGGGCGATGTTGCGCAAATCAGCCCCGAGCATGACTGCCCCCTTTCCCGCCATTCTTCAGCGGACTGCTTCGATCTCGGCCCTGCCAAGGGCCGAGAAGCGGTTCATGATGGCGATGCGGATCTGGATTTCGGCGGTCTGGCGGGCGGGGTCTCGTGACATGATCCTCTCGCCGAAGAGCTTCAGGCAGTTCATCAAAGCTTCGACCCGACTTCGGGCGTGATAGCCGGTCCACTTCTTCCAGAGCGCCCGGCCCAAGCGCCTGGTTGCCCGCAGGATCTCATTTCGCGCGGCAGCAGCGGGACAGTCTTCTTTCCAGGCGCGGCCATTGCGCCGGATCGGTATGACGGCATCCGCGCCTCGGTCGATGATCGCGCCATGGCATCGTCGTGTATCGTAAGCACCATCTGCGGTGACCGTGCCGATCGTCTCTTCCGGCGGGATCTGCGCCAGAAGCTCCGGCAGCAGCGGGCTGTCGCCTTGGCGGCTCGAGGTCAACTCGACCGCGCGCACATCCCCGGTGCCCGCGTCCATGGCGAGGTGGACCTTTCTCCATTGCCTCCGGCGTGACGGGCCATGTTTGCGGGTCTGCCACTCGCCGTCCCCGCGGAACTTGATACCGGTGCTGTCGATCAACAGGTTCAGGGGCTGCCCGGACGCGCGATACGGGACCTGCACCGCGATCCGCGCCTGCCGGCGGCACAGCGTCGAATAGTCCGGAACCGGCCAATCAAGCCCCGCCATCTGGATCAGGCTTTCAACCAGCCCGACCGTCTGCCGGAGCGGAAGCCCAAAAAGCACTTTCAGGGTCAAGCAGGTCTGGATGGCAGCGTCCGAGAAGGTCTCGGGTCGCCCGCGCTTGCCGGTCTTGTCGGCGTGCCAGACCGTCTCGGGATCGAACCAGACCGACAGCGAGCCGCGCTTGCGCAGCGCCGCATTGTAGTCTGACCAGTTCGTCGTGCGGTAGCGGATCGGGGAAGGCTTCGGCATGCCCTCGACCTAACCCTCAGGACGCGCTCAGTGAATCCCCCTCACTGAGATGTGCAACAAGGTCGCGCCGCATCCACAATTCCCCCAAAGACACCTTGGGCTGCAGCGGGCTTATCGAGCGCAATGTAGTCGACGATGGCCTCCAAGTCGCGTGCCGCCGGTTCGGCAATGACCAGGTTCTTCAACTTGACCAGCCATACTTCGCAGCAATTCCCTCGAAGACCTCATCTGCGGGTGCGACTTTACCCTCACGGGCTGCGGCAATCCCGGCTGCGATTCGTTCCATCTGCCATGCGTTGGCTTCCAGGTACTGCTCAATCGCTTGATTGACGACATAGTTGCGGGAGCGCTCCATTGCGTTTGCCAAAGCGTCAATCTCCGCGACCTTCGCTGTGCGGATGGTAATCGGATCTGATACAGCGCGCTGTGCCATGATGTGCTCCTTTGTGATCATATGTAATCATAATTTTGGCACCTGCCAAGTCGGCACATCTGCCGCATCAGCTGACTGGAAGCCACTCGGCTTAGGGGGGGTTTCCCTCGGAGCAGGTTCTGCCGCTGATCAATCTGCGTCACGGGAACGTTAACGGCGTTCAGAAGTGGGGGCAGCGACCTGACCGCCTTTGAGGAGCTTGCGGCGCCACCCGCTCTCGCGGCCCCGGACAGTCGCTGTTTTGAAGCCCTCAAGAGGGTCGCCGTTCCTCAGTCCGACGAAGTGTCCGGCAATGATGCCGAAGTGGCTGACCCTGAAACGGCTGTTGAGGCCTCGGTATCTTTGGCTCAGTCCGTGACTATGGAGAGCCCCCTGTCCTTGCAGCTTCTCGGATTTGTCGAGCAACTCGCGAGGTATCTTCGCTGCCGAACCACCTTCCAGACGCTGAGTTGATCCCCGCCCCGAGGGGCAAGAACGCGCTCCCTCTGCCTCCTGCGCCGGGTTATTTTCTCAAAGATCAAGATCCAGAACAGTCCTAAACAAACCGAAGGTTGTTCTGTAGCGCTGCGAATCCCCGGAGACTGTTGAGCTGATTCCATGAGACGCGGACGATTGCCGGCCTCTTGAAGTTGGACGTGAAAAGGGCCTCAGCAACTCTTCCTTCCCCAGAAATGCATGGTCTCCTAGGGCGTCTGCTGAAGTATCTCGATCCTCTTGAGCGAGGGAAACTCAAGGCTGGCGACATCTCTTATCCGCCCGCTGTGGTGCGTAAGTATATACTGCGCCACAAACGACGACGGTGCGCGCAACTTCAAAACGTCTTCGACAAAATTCTCAAACAGCAGTGTCGCGAACCAGCTACGATGAAGGTGTGGATCACTTTCAGCCAGACGGGTGAAGGTCCGCTCCCATGCAGAGTCTTGCGGAAGTCTCGAACGGAAATTCACACGAACAACTTTGTCTTCGCTCGGCGAAAGCATCGTGCGACTTTCCTCCATCCGCGCCAGGAAATCTGAGCCGACCTGCTCCCAATACGGGGCACTCAGGCGATATACCTCATCCTGGTTCAGCCTATACGCTGCGACCCTTCCCCGTACACCAGGTCTCAGCTGCAAGAGGATCTTGCCGTCAAGCAGCCGCTTAACCTCTCGTTTAACGGTCCGCTCGTCAACGGACCACATTCGGGCTAGGTCCCGCTGCCCAACCGAAAGTTCATCGAGCTTCCAATTATATCTTGCAGTGATAGCGGCGACCAAACGCAGCATGGACGTCTGCAACGTCGGCTTACCGTTCAATCCTGCGATCGCCATTGCGGTCAGCAAGTCATACTTCTTTACCCCCGCATGTGGCCCGGTTGATCGCGTTGCTTTCATTGTGTTCCCACGGCTGAACTGATCCGAGGATGCCCTCGATTCCTTCTGCAGCGAGAGTGGCGATCATCCCGCTTTCTGTCAACGACAATGTAAGAACAGGAATTTACAGCGCGGTTACAAAATTCAGGAATTTATTGGTTACATAGGTTAAGGGGGACAGTCAGGCTGACACCAAATCACCTCTACCGCGTCACCCTTCTTGGATGTCGAGGGGTGTATTTGTCACCCTGTTACGTCGCTTTCAGCGGAAAATCCCGTTGTTCAGGGATGGGTGGGAATAAAGCGAAAACCTAAAATCTTCAATTTGCGTTTCGAGCCTTTCCCGTTATTCATGATGCAGCGCCAGAAAACGAGAGTTGCCTCATGCGGAACCATAAACATCTTCAGGCTATGAACGAGAGGAGCCTCGCGCAGCAGGCTGCTGTCAGGAAAGCGACCTTTTCTCCCTCTGAAAAGAAGACGCTTCGGCCCTTCTCGATCTGGGAAATAAGTCAGTTCATGTTCGACGTACCGGCTGATACGCTGCGAAAGAAGTTGGCCGATGATCCCTCGCTGCCCCAAGGTATTGTGGAGGAAGATGGTCGCCAGCGCTGGTTCACATTGAATGAAATAAACGAGTTGAGGCGCCGCCTGCGCTTCAGGGGCAAGACGTTGATGCCCCTGCGTCCGCGTGGAAGAGCAATGAGGATTGCGGTGTCGAATTTCAAGGGAGGTGTCGGAAAGACGGTGGTTGCTCACCACCTCGCCAATGGAGCGGCACTTGATGGCTACCGCGTGCTTGTTATCGATTTTGATCCGCAAGCCACCCTTACGCATTCTATGGGCCTTGTTGAGGTCAAGGAGTGGAATACGGTCTGGGGCATCATGTGTCGTGATCTCTGCCGGGAAGCTGATCGAATTGTGGCTGCCTATGATGATCCCTCCGACTGCCCCTACCCTTCTTCCGATGAGTTGCCTGAAGACGTGCGGTCGATTGGTGCCCAACGTGCCCAAGATTTCATACAAAAAACGGCATGGTCGACGATCGACATTATTCCCAGTTGCGCCAACGCAGCCTTTGTCGAGTTTGCTAGTGCGCAGTATCGCGCTCTCCACAAGGCATGGAGCTTCTTTGGCTGCATTTCGCGGTATCTCGACGAGCTGCCGGACGATCAGTACGACATTATCATCTTCGACTGCCCACCCGCCATCGGGTACCAGTCGCTCAATGCCGCATTTGCGGCCGACATACTCTATGTTCCTTCAGGTCCGGGCTACTGGGAATATGACTCGACAACGAGCTATCTTGGTCAGTTGGGCGACGCCATGGAAGACATCTCGTCAGGCTTCGCATCCATTGCGCAGGATGCGGGTATCGTTCTTCCGAAGACATTTGATGATGTCCGTCTTCTGATGACGCGTTTCGAAGCATCCAATTCGTTGCACATCGCGATGATGGATGCGTTCCGAAATGTCTTTGGCGACGATGTCTGCAGGAACGCGATCGAGATGACTCGGGCCGTCGAGCAGTCAGGGCGTTTCCAGCAATCTGTTTATGAGCAGGATTACCGCCAGATGACTCGTGAGACATGGAAGCGAGCACGTCAGAGCTTTGACTCGGCCTATCTCGAGTTCAAGGACACGGTCCTTCAGGCATGGGAACAGAGGAATACGACCGAAGGAGCAGCGGCATGAGTGGGAAGGGTAAGTTCGGCTTCGAACCGCTTGCGACCACGGACATCCAGCCACGAAAGCGGGATGTCGGACCGATGGGCGCCGCAGTTCGCGAAGCGGCGGGGAGCCTTGCTGAAAGTACCGAATCTCTGGTTGAGCAACGCCGGCAGAATGCTGCCGACGCTAAGGCATTTCGGGCAGCCCAGGGTGAAGGCAGAGTGCTGGAACAGCTCCAGGTCGACGATATTCGAACGGATGATCTTCCGCGTGACCGGATCAATCTTAACGACGCCGCCGGCTCTGATGAGATGGAGGAATTAAAAGCCTCCATCCGGGCCCGCGGTCAGAGGGAGCCGATTGAGGTTTTTAGCACCGGAAACGGTTTCCAGTTGAAGAAGGGCTGGCGACGCCTGACTGCCCTGAAGCAGCTCTGGCAGGAGACTGGAGATGCGCGTTTCGCCACTGTAGTCGCCCGGGTCTCTGTCGGGCTTCATAGCCGAATTGACCTCTACATCGACATGGTCGAAGAGAACGTCATCCGGGAGGATCTAACCTTTGCGGAGATGGCGCAGGTAGCGATAATCGCAGCGCATGATGCGGAAATGGAAGGGCTGGAAGCCGATGCGCTTGTCGGACGGATCTATGCTTCTCTTCACAAAATGAAGCGTTCTTACATCCGCAGCTTTGTCTTTCTGCTTCAGGAGCTTGGCGATGTACTTCCTTTCCCCAAGGCCGTTTCGCGAAATCTGGGGGTTGAAGTCGCGCGGAGAATTCAAACGGATCCAGGTCTTTCTGAGATTTTAAGGAATGATCTTGGTTCGGTGACTTCATCGGAGGAGCAGAACGCAGTGCTGTCGCGCCTCGTCAGTTCGCCTCCTGTTCAAACAATAGCGCCTCAGAAGTCGGCTGAGAAGAAGGCTGTGAAGTACGAGTTCCACGTGGGATCAGCGAAAGTGACGGCTCGGAAAGGCGAATGCCGCATCTTAGCCAATACCGACTTTTCATCAGTTGACAGGAAGCGCCTCCAGAAGGCGATTGAAGCGTTCCAAACGGTGCTACGAGAAGAGTAACCCATGGGTTACGAAGCCCCCTTGGGCGTAACCCGCGGGTTACCCTCAGGGGGCAAAGCAGTCCTTCTTCAGCCGTTCGACAAGCCGCGAAACCCGCAAGGCACCTCACAGCATGCCGAGCTTTCCCGCTCGTTCCAGCAGCATCTTCACGGACGAGGGCTGCCATTTCGACCGACCACGGGGCGTACGTTCGTGCATGGCTTCCAGCCGGTCGCAGATGGCTTGCAAGGTGATGTCAGGATCCGCTCCTTTTATCGCGGCGATGATCGCGGGTAACCGATCATCGCTTTCGCGCCGAGCGGCGCGACCCAGCACGGCCGGAGGTAGGAAGCCGTTGCGAACATAGGCGCGCACGGCCCGCAGCAGCCGTTGCTGCGTCCAGTGCCGGGAAGGGGGCAGGGATGCATTTACGATGCGGAGCACGTCCTCCCAGGGCATGTCGGGGCGCAGGCGGCGCACGTGGGGAACCCAGTCCTGCGCCGTCTCGCCTAACCTCTCCATGTAACCGTCGTGGCGCGCCAGCCGGACCTTGCGCATGGCGGTGGGGTCGCGGGCTCGCAGCCCGGGATTGCCCCCGATCCGGCCCTTGGCACGGGCGCTGGCCAAGCCGGCCCTGGTGCGCTCACGGATCAGCGCGCGCTCGAACTCGGCCGCGGCCCCCAGCACCTGAAGGGTAAACTTTCCTTGCGGGCTTGCCGTGTCGATCGGGTCCTGGAGTGACCGGAAGTAGGCGCCCTTCGCTTCCAGCTGCTCGAGCAGCTGCAGCAGGTGGGACAGCGAGCGCGCCAGGCGGTCGATCCGCACCACGACCAAAGTGTCACCCTTGCGGATGCTGTCCAGTACGCGACCGAGGACGGGCCGCGACCGACTGGCACCCGAGGCTTGTTCCTCGTGGACGACGCTGCAGCCGGCGGCTCGCAGCGCCTCTGACTGGGGCAGGGGGGTCTGATCCTCCGTGGAGACGCGGGCATAGCCAATGAGAGGCATGATAATGCTTGCTTTCAGTTCATGATGTTACAACTAAACGACCGTTTGTAAGCGAAGGCAAGGCTTCGGCTGATATTCGCGCAGCGTGATTTCCTTGAGGAATGGTTACTCGTTCCGGGGCAGCTGGAGCATTCCGCAGTACGACCAAAAGCTGCGGCGTCTGCAAAAATCGGCTCGTTCTGGTGTCCCTCAGCAATGTGGTTTTTTGAGGATAGCTACACTTAATCCACTACTATATAATGATAATCTTCATGTAAGTTTGAAGCCAAAAAGTACTGGATTTCCTTTGGATGCTCCTCGGCTGCAGGCCCAGCCAAGGCAGGTGCGACTGCCCGAAAGATCTGCCCGGGAGGTCGGGCGGCCTGAGGCGACGCTTGCGCCGCTGCCACCTCGAAGGCAGAGAGGCTATGGCTGCGCATGGACTTCATCGGAGTTGAATTGTCGGCACGGTTCTAATAATGGCGGCCTCCGACCAGAAGTCATTGGTGCGGTTTATGCCCGTGCTGATGTGAATGCTGGAACCACATGCATGCCGAAGGTTTCAATGAAGTCGCGCTGTTCAGTCCCGACATGGTGAAGGTAGATGCCGTCAAACCCCAGCTCGGCAAACTCCGACAGACGATCCACATAAAGCGTCGTGTTGGACGAGATCAGGACCGAGTCGTGCATGTCCTCGGGTCGGACATGGCGCGAAGCCACGTCGAAATGCTCAACCATCTCCAGGTCCCAGCACAGCGGCGGCTCGAACACGTTTGATCGCCACTGGTGGTGTGCAATCTGCAGGGCCGTGTCCTTATCGGGTGCATAAGACAGGTGCACTTGCAGATAGAGCGGTTTGCCTTCGCCGCCGCCTTCATGGAAGGCGTCGATCATCCGGCGCAGCTTGTCACGGGGTTGATTGACCGTAATCAGTCCATCGGCCCAACTGCCGACCCACCTTGCTGTCTTTTCGCTGACCGCGGGCCCGATCAGGGGCGGTGGAGTCCGCGGCAGCGTCCACAGCTTGGCGCGGTCAACGCGGATAAGCCCGTCATGGCTAACTGTCTCGCCAGCGAACAACTGGCGCATTACATCGACGCATTCCTTCAGTCGCGCGTTGCGCACCGCCTTTTCCGGCCACCGGTCGCCAGTGATATGTTCGTTTGCGGCTTCACCGCTGCCAAGGGCCATCCAGAAGCGGTCGGGATACATCTGGCACAGCGTTGCGGCCGCCTGTGCGATGACTGCGGGGTGATATCGCTGGCCCGGCGCATTTACCACACCCAAGGGCAGGGAGGTTGCCTGCAGCGCCGCGCCTAACCAGACCCAGGCAAAACCTGACTGCGCCTGCCGCGCGCTCCAGGGGGAGAAATGGTCTGAACACATCGCGGCCGCAAAGCCGGCCTGTTCCGCCAGCTGCACGGCATCAAGCAGAGCCTTCGGATCTATCTGCTCGTGTGATGCATGAAAGCCAAGATACGCCATGCGCCCGTCCTTGCTTGGTGCTGCTCAACGCAGTCGCTCCACACAGGGTTCATCGTCGACAAGCTCCTGCTCTGCCCCCTGAGAACTGGACCATTCGAAACTGGAGCTTTCGTCTAACAATCCTGGCTGGTGACATGCCATTGGCATCCGCCGCCTCACATCCTGAGCGATGGAGAAATTGCATTGGCTGTGTCCAACAGGGGCGGAACTATCTTCTTCAGCAGCCTGTCGTTGGTCCAGGAATAGGCTGATACCGAACACTGCACCGCCGCCATGGCACGTCCATCGGGACCGCAGATCGGTGCCGCGACGGCAAGCTCGTTCAAGATCATTTCATCGCGCGATATCGCAAACCCCCGGGCAACTGCCTCTTCGATACTGTTGCGGATGCTTGCACGGTCGAGGGTCGTGCGTGGAGTGAACTCCTTGAGTGGCCAGTTCTCGATGGCGGCATCGCGGTCTGGCTCCGGCCACGTCGACAGGATCGCGCGACCGACTGAAGTGGACAAAGCCGGGAGACGCCGCCCAATTATGGAGGCTGCGAAATAGGTCCGTTGGCCGGGCGGCCGCAGGACGTAGATCAATGCAGCGTGCTCGAACATAGCGTTCGCGCCGACGAGAACCGTCATCCCGCCGAGGTCGAGGGGGGCCACACCTCCCCCCGAACTCACATGGAGCCCTTGCCTCCAGCACGTCACTCACCTTCAAAACGCGAGGCAATAACTCTGCTTTGCCCGGCGAGATTTCGTTCGGCAGATCCGTGGCGGAGCTTTACCAGAGTGATCCCCCGCCACCGGCCGATCGTGCTGGGAGAGTGCGGAAACTTAGTCCCACCACCCCTCGTCCACTCCTGGCAACTGCTCAAGCTCTTCTTCCGAATAGCGGGTGATCAGGCTGTAGCTGCCGTCGTCAACAGGAACCAGATCTACGTCGCCGACACGAAGCAGCACATGCTTGTCCCCGATATCAAGGAAACCGCCAACTTCGGCTACAACACCGATCAGTTGACCGGAACGGTCAAGAACGACGTCCTCGATCTCGCCGATTTGGTTCCAGTTGGGACCGACGCCTGTGTAACCAGCCCGGCCCCAAGAATAATCCGCGCCTGCCCCCCAGGATCCCTCATCATAGGCTTCGTTTGTGGTGTAAACGGGGCCCCCGGTGATGTCGCGGGTCCGGATCAGTTGCGCCCAATCCGTCTCGGCCGTCATTGTCTCTCCGGCCGGCGTGGCGACTTGAGACAAAACAGGTGTCGCGGCAATGGCCAGCGCGGCGGCTGTTGCTATCATGCGATGCATGTCGTTCTCCTACTATTTCCGTCTGTGCTGCGAAAGCACATGGTCCCAACCTCCCGCATAGGCCGATGTTCCAAGCTTGGGGTTGCCAACAGCTTGTCTGGTGTTGAACCTTGAGCGTGGTTCATAACATGACGGCGCCACTTCTGTGTTCGTTCGTCTGAGCGCGGGGCCGCATCCGGCACGTCTGTCGCTGGCGGAGGAGCAGTAGGTCGTTGGGATGCCCCTAGCTTTCAACTGAGCAACAAGCACTTGTCCTGAATGATCATTCGTCTCTGCGGAAGCGTTGATGAACAACAGTGCGTGCATGTCGCATCAAGCACCTCACTACGCTTCCCGCATCAACGTCCGTCCACGGCACCAGTTGCTTCAAAGTGGTAGGGCGATCAATCTCGCAGATGAACTAAGCCTCGCCGCGGCAGATTGCGCTGATTATGCGTTCGGCAATGCGGGTCGCATTGGCCATGATCGTCATGGACGGGTTAACGCCACCGCTCGTCGGCATGACCGAGCCGTCCGCGATCCACAGGTTCGAGCAATCAAAGGCACGCCCGTCGCCATTCACGACCCCATCCTTGGCTGAAAAGCCCATCCGACAGCCGCCCATCAGGTGCGCCGACCCGTTTGTCCGGAATATGTCGCGCGCGCCCGCTGCGTCCAGCATCGTCTGCATGAAGCGCAGCGCGTGGTTCGAGAGTTTGCGGTCGTTGTCGCCGAAAGCGAAGGTGACACGCGGCACGGGCAGACCCAATCCGTCGGTTTCGTTCGACAGTTCGACCCGGTTGGCGGGGTCCGGCATCACCTCCCCAACGATCTTCAATCCCGCCATGTGGTTATAGAGAGCCATGCGACGGCGCAGTTCCATGCCAAAGACGCCCAGGTTGTTCACCATTGAGGTGGCAAAGTCAGTCGGTAGCGGCCCTTGGCTCATGAAGGCATAGCCCCCATCAAAGTCCTTCCGGTCGTCATAATTCCAGTGCTCGCACACGGCCATTGATGGCGGCCCCTTGTACCAGCGGATCTCGTCCTCCATCGTTCCCCAGACCGCGTGGTTCGAGTGAACCATCAGTTCGGTCCCTACCAGCCCCTCGTCATTGGCAAGGCCGTGCGGGTGCGAGGGCGAAGACGAGTTCAGCAGCAGCCGCGGCGTCTCGATCGCATAGCCTGCCACGACCACGCGGCGCGCCTTCTGAAAGCGCCATTCGCCATCACGATAATAATGCACTCCAGTGGCCTGCCCGTCCGACCCCGTCTCGACCCGTCCCACCATCGCCAGGTCACGAATTTCGGCCCCTGCGGCAAGCGCGCGGGGAATGTAGGTATTCAGCACGCTTTGCTTGGCGTTGGTCGAGCAGCCGATCTTGCAGAACCCGCGATAAACGCAGGGCGGCGCCTTGCCGCGCGGGGCCGAGAGGGTCGCAACTGGGCACGGCGCCCAGTCCACGCCGACAGCCTCCGCGCCTCGCGCCAGAACAAGCGCGGAGGCGTTCATCTCGTGCTGCCGGTAAGGATAGCGGCCGCGCTTTGGGCCCCAGGGATAGGTTACAGGACCCGCGATCTTCAGCGCATCCTCGACCTCCTCGTAGCAGCGCCACATCTCGCGCCAGTCGACCGGCCAGTCACGGGCATAACCCAACCGCGACCGCGACTGAAACCAGTCGGGCCGGAAGCGCAACGCGACCATCTGGAAGTGCACGGTCGAGCCGCCGACCGCGCGCCCTGAGTTGTTCGAGCCCAGCTCAATGGCGTCCTCGCCACCGCTGATGCGGTCATCGGTCCAATAGAGCTTGTCCTGCTCACGCTCATCCGAGGCAAAATCCGCCAGTGGCCGATAAAAGGCGCCCGCATCGAAGCCGACAACCGACAGCCCCGCCTCTGCAAGCTTTGCCGCCACCACGCCGCCACCCGCGCCGGTGCCGACCACGACGACCTCGACCTCCTCGTGTTCGCGATACTGGCGCATGGGCACCCAGCCATCGTGCGAGAACACATCCGGGGCACGGCCGCCCCTGGCCCGTGTTTCTGCGCCTTGCGGGATCATGGTTCGACCGACCCCTGCGCGTCGGGCGCCTCTTCCGCCTCCCATGCATCCCGCCGGTTCGGAGCAAGGCGCACATAGCCGCGCGGACTGGCGGGGCCGCCAAAGCCGATCTCGGACCAGGCGGCGGGATGGCTATAATAGACGCGCAGGATCTCGTTTGCCAGCACCTCCCGGAACAGACGGCGGGGCGGCAGACCTCCCCATTCCGGCGCCTTGACGTCCTCGCCGTCCACTGCCTTCAGCAGCGCCTCGCGCTTGTCCTGTGCAAGCTGGCAAAAGCGGCGCCCGTGGCAAAGTTCTGCCTCGGCATCAAGTGCTGCAAGCCCCTGCAGCCAGGCCTTTCGCATCGGGGGAAGGTTCGCGTAGCGCGTACCTGTGGTTCGGTTCTGCATCAAGGCGGCGTCAATCCAGGCTGCCACCGGGATCGGCGGGTCGCGCTCGGGCTGCGGCGCAACCGTGTCGCACAACGCAAGGAGCACGTCCCAGCATTGATCATCCAGGAACTGTCGCGCGGGCGGGTTCAGCCGCCCGGACACGACCCGGCGCGTGATGTCATCCCAGGATGTACTGTCCCGCTTGTCCAGCACGTCGTAGCCCGGATAGCGATGCGGCGGTTTCATGAGGACACCTCCAGCAGATCGATCGCACCAAGCCCCACAAGTGCGACGCCGGTGAAGGAGGGCGGTGCAGGCAGTGGCGGCGCGACCTGAAGGTTCTGTTGCCAGTTCCGCCAGCCGCCCATGTTGCGCTGCACGCCCCAGGCGTGGAATGCGGTGCCGACCAGTCCCATCACCGCAGTCGCGCCCAGCAGGCGCCGTGCGAGCCGCAGCCGCTGCGGCGTCGGTTTGGCGGTGGCCAGCCCCAGCGACAGGGCCGCAACCGGCGGAACGATCACTGGGATGTACATGGCGGGGTTATGAAAGGCGCCTCGGAAATGCAGCAGCGCAACTTCGGCCGAGGTGCCAAGTAGTCCCGCAACCACGCCCACAGCCATCACACGCCCCTCCCGGCGCGGGCCCACTGGCGCGCGCCGCTCAAGCCCGGTTCCGGCCAGCCCGGCCAGCCCGGCCAGCGCCACCGATCCGGGCGCGCCGATGGGTGCGGCATAGAATAGGTTGGACCAGCACAACCCGCCAGGTCGGCGCAGGATGTTTTTGGCATGAAAGACATGACCCGCGATGCCGACGCCGGTTGCAGTTACGAGCAGCGAGTGTCGTGCTGGTCGCTGGATGATCCGCCACCCCGTCGACGCCATCAAGGCGCCTGCAGAAGCGGCCGGACCAAGATACATTTCCCACCGATGGAATTCGCCACGGTAGTGTTCGGTCGCTCCATCAATTGCCGCGCTCGCAGCCAGCAGCATGCCACCCTGACGTGCCCGCCGGCCAGCATGACATCGCGCCTTTCTAAAGGACGCCCGCCTTGTACCTGGTGGCCGCCGCACTGCCCACAGTCCGCCACTCACGAGGCAGGCTATCACCAATGCCGTCACAGCGCGGGCCACCGGACGCGTTTGTTGAAGGGGAGCCACCTCGGTCATGACGGCCACACCCGCCAAGGCTCGGCGTCGGCACGCTTCAACTCTAGTCCAAGGCCCGGTCGCGACAGGTCCGGCGCCAAGCGGCCATCCTTGGGTTTTGGCGTCCCGTCGAACAGCATCCGTTCCAGCCGGACGTGGTCTGCGAACCACTCCATGTTGCGCACCTGCATCGCCGCACAGCAGACATGCAGGTGCAAGGCCGGGGCCGTGTGACTGGATGTCGGCAATTGATGCGCGGCGGCCAGTGCATCGGCCATGATGAATTCGGTAAAGCCGCCGCAGCGGGTGGCGTCAGCCTGCAGCACGTCCACGGCACCCGCCGCGATCAACGACCGAATGTCCGACAAGGTCCAGGCATATTCGCCCGAGGCGACCTCCATGCCGGAAGGCAGGCTGTCGCGCATCAGGCGCAAACCCTCATGGTCGTCCTGCGATACCGGCTCCTCGAACCAGGTGACGCCGTGATCTGCGGCAGCCTCGGCAAAGGCCAAGGCCTCCTTGCGGCTCAACGCGCCGTTCGCATCGACGTAAAGTTCCACATCCGGCCCCACCGCCTCGCGGGCAACCCGGACGCGGTGGAGGTCGCGCCCCGGTTCCCGACCGATCTTCATCTTCACCGCCGGCATCTGCCTAGCCGCCCAGCCTTCCAACTGATCCGCCAGTTCGTCATCCGACAGCGAGGTAAAGCCGCCGCTGCCATAGATAGGCACTGAATGCCGCCGGGCACCCAGCATTGACGCGACCGGCACCTCCAGGACCTTTGCCTTGAGGTCCTGCAGCGCCACGTCACAAGCAGCCATTGCCGAAGATACCAGCCCGGTGCGCCCGACATTGCGTACGGCCTGCCTCATGTCATTCCAGCAGGCCCCGGACGCCATGCAGTCCTTGCCGTGCAGCACCTCGGCCAGAATGTCCGTCACCACCAGCGCCGCGGCCCGGGCTGTGTAGCTGTAGCCGATCCCCGACAGATCGTGGGACTGGATAGTCACGACCAGGATCGTGGTCGAATCCCATTCCAGCGTGCCGTCCGACTCCGGCTGTTCCGTGGGAACGCGAAAGGCTTCGGCCTTTACCGAGGTGATAGGAGCATGACAGGGCACCTGTCAGACCCAAGACCGTTTGATGGATTGCTTGACGATCTCGTACCCGTCCGGATCGCCCTTCAGCAGCGCCTTGGTAAAGCTCTTAGCCTGCGCATAGGTGATGTGCGGCGGCAGCGACGCCATGTTCGGATCGACCACCGCATCGATCAGAACGGGCCGGTCCGCGTTCAGGGCCGCATCCCATGCAGGACCCACCTGCTCAGGGCGCTCGACGCGAATGCCCCCCAGTCCCAGAAGCTCGGCATACTGGGCATAGTTCAGTTGCGGAATGTTCTGGGTCGCCTCGACCTTTGGGAAGCCGCCCATCGCGCGCAATTCCCACGTCACCTGGTTCAGGTCACCATTGTTCAGGACGCAGATGATCATGCGCGGGTCCTGCCATTCCCGCCAGTATTTCGCGGCGGTGATCAGGCTGCTCATGCCCAGCATCTGCATTGCCCCGTCGCCCACGAAGCCGACCGCGACCCGGTCGGGGTGGCAGAACTTGGCGGCCGTCGCATAAGGCACACCGGGGCACATGGTCGCCAGCGTCCCCGACAGAGATGCCATCTGACCGCGCCGGAACTTCATACCCCGCGCAAACCAGTTCGCGGACGAGCCGGAGTCGGCGGCAACGATCGCGTTGTCGGGCAGGCGGTCGGAGGCTTCCCAGAACAGAAGCTCCGGGTTTATCGGATCGGCAGGCAGATGCGCGCGCTCGCGCTCACCGTCCCACCAGGTGGCGATCTTCTCCTCCAGACTTGCCCGCCAGTTCCTGTCCTCCTTGGGCTGAAGATAGGGCAGCAACGCGCGCAGCGTCAGGGCGGCGTCGCCCACCAGATTGACGTCCATGGGATAGCGGATCGACATCATCTTGGGGTCGATGTCGATCTGGACGCCCCGAGCCTGGCCCTCCTTGGGCAGGAACTCGGAATAGGGAAAGCCCGATCCGATCATCAGCAGCGTGTCGCAGCCCATCATCATGTCCCAGGACGGCCGTGTCCCCAGAAGGCCGATCTGCCCGGTGACGAAGGGAAGATCGTCGGGCACCGCCGCCCGACCCAAAAGAGCCTTGGCAACACCCGCGCCCAAGGTTTCGGCGGTGGCAATGACCTCGTCCGTAGCGTTCAGCGCACCGGCGCCAACAAGCATCGCCACCTTGCTGCCGCTGTTCAGCACCTCTGCCGCCTGACGAAGCTGCTCCTCGCCGGGAACGATGCGTGGCTGGGCATAGCCAATGCCGGAATGAATGGTACCATGGGCACGCGGCGGCTCCTCGTAGGGCATTTCCTGTACATCGTTGGGAATAATGATGCAGGTGACGCTGCGCTCGGCCTTGGCAATGCGCAGTCCGCGGTCAAGCAGGTGGCGCATCTGCTGCGGCGCCATGCATGTCTGCACGAAGTCGCTGGCGACGTCCTTGAACAGGGACATTAGATCGACTTCCTGCTGATAATGCCCGCCCAAAGCAGCCCGACCCTGCTGTCCGACAATCGCAAGCACCGGCTGGTGATCCAGCTTGGCGTCGTAAAGCCCGTTGAGGAGGTGGATTGCCCCAGGCCCCGAGGTGGCGAGGCAGACGCCGACCTCGCCCGTCCACTTGGCATGGGCGCAGGCCATGAACGCGGCCTCTTCTTCGTGACGGGTCTGAACGAATTGCAGATCCTCGCCAAGCGCCTTCTCCATTGCTCCGACGATGCCGTTGATGCCATCGCCGGGATAGCCGTAAATGCGCCTGATGCCCCATTCCTTCAGATGCTTTAGCAGGAAGTCTGCAACGGTATCTGCCATGGGCTCTCTCCTCATATGTTCCGGATGGAGGCTCCGGAGAGCCTGCCTTCAACAGCAACATCATCCTGTGCGGCTATTCTCGTCTTTCAGTGAACCTTGAGGCTCAGGAAACACATACGCGAGCAACCACTAGGTTTGGCTTGCTGTCGGTAAGAGGGTCCAACCGAGAGGATTTGAGATTGTTCCTTGGAAAATCCAACTTTGCGCATTTGTCGTCCAAATGACGAAAAAATCCTCTGAAGATCGATATTTTTCCGCAATATTCGACGTGGCGTCTCTGCCCCTTGTTTGCAGCCGACATGGGTGGCGGATTCTAGTGCTGGTTCTTCCGGACCGAAAGCTTTGGCTTACTGCAAGAGCAGTCGAGACCGCTCAAGGATCCGTCGCCGGCGGGAAATCCTCTAAGCATGGAGAAGAGCTGAAGCGAAAGATGCTCGACTTCCTGCTGTCGCAGCGCCCGAACAGCCCTCCGCCATCAATTGCTTTACCGGCGCGAAAGAGGTGAACAGCTAACGGGAAGAACGCAGAGAAAACAATATATCTGCTGAAGGGCAATAAGTGCCAAGCCGGCTGGCGCAGGACCGACCCGCTCAGGTGCCGGACCCATCTTCTCGTGCATAAGGCATGAGCGTCCAAGCAGCAGCTTCAGAAGTAGCCCTGTGAGGCTTGCGGTGCGAAGGCAGTCGACGCGCATCACGATCGGTATGATGAGCCTCTCAAGGTAGGGTGGCTCTGCCGCAGCCACCACACCCGCTGCATTACTATGGCGAAGACAGGTTCCTCCTGGGGTGTTGAGCCAAATGAGCGTGGGGTTCGGCGGGAGAATTTTCCTCGTCCCGGCGAGGCTCTGGCGGAACGGCAGCAGCCCTGTGAGACGCATGAGCCGGAGAAGGCGTTGGATTAACATGCCCGTTGGGACTCAGGTGGTGACGACGACAGGCATCAAGGGGAGCTCATGCAGGTAATGGGGCTCGGAGCAGTGCGCCGTATTTCGGGAGCCGCCAGGGTATTCTGCCACGCTGACAGCCAGCGGGCTGTCTCGAATGGGAGGATCCCTCTGCGTCGCGACATGCCGGTGCGTGAGGTCTCCTCGAAACCAAACGAAGTTTCGCGCAGTTGATCAACATGTCCAGCCATCGCGCTCAAAGCCCATCTGAAGTGGGAACCGCTTTTCGAACAGCACTTGGCCGCTTTGATCCTCTCCGTCCGCTCCTGATCCTTGGTCACTTCGATGCGGATGGGCTGTCGGCTGGGGCGATCCTTCACAAGGCTCTCGGCCGGATGGGTCGCGACAGCGTCGTGCGGGTCGTGGGCAAGGGGGAAAATCCATGGTCACCTGACCTGCGGGGTGAACTGGAGGAGCGACAACCGGGCGGCCTGATCGTGACCGACCTGGGCATCCGCGAGGGCGAGATCCTGCCCGGAGTGCCGACTGTGCTGATCGATCATCATGTTCCGACTGGCACGCCGGGAGATGCCGTCGTGATCTCCGGCAACGGCTGGCGCCCGGAGCCGACGTCGTCACTCCTTACCTATTGGTGTGCCCAAGCACTGGGGCCCGCAGATGACCTGCTGTGGCTGGCGGCCCTGGGGTTGATCGGCGACATGGCCGAAGGCGGCATCCCGGAGCTCGCCGAGGCACAGGTCCGATATGGCAAGACGGCATTGCGGGACGCGGTCTCGTTGGTGAATGCCCCCCGTCGCACGGCCTTGGCCGATACGGGGCCTGCTTTGGCGCTGCTGCTCAAATGCGCCTCGCCCAAGGAACTGGTCAAGGGAGACCATCCCGAGACTGCTGAATTGCGGGCGGCCAAGGCAGAGGTTGCGGCGGCCCTGAACAGCGCCAAGCGGGTCGGCCCCAAGGTGCGTGATCGGGTTGCGCTGATCCGGTTCTCCTCTCCCTGCCAGATCCATCCGCTGGTGGCCGAAAGCTGGCGGGGCCGGCTGAAGGACAAGATCGTGCTGGCGGTCAATACCGGCTACAGGCCCGGCTGGATCCATTTTGCCGTTCGCACTGCCGGTGCCACCAACCTGCTGTCGTTCTTGGCCGAGCACCGCCCTTCGGGTGCAGGGGAAGCATATGGCAGCGGCCACATCCAGGCCACGGGTGGTGCCCTCCGGCCGGCAGACTGGAACGAATTTGCAGCCCGCATAGGTTTCCCCGAAGAAAAGGTACCGGAATGAGCGATCGACCCCTCCGGCTCGGCTTTCCCGTCAAGGTCATGGGGCGTCCCGGCTTCAAGAGCAACGACACGAGGCGCTGGCAGCAGAGCCCGCATCTGAAGACCTCGCTGGAACATGTGGACACGATCCTCGACTATCTGGTCGAGACAAAGATCGACATGTATCGCCTGTCCTCTGACCTGGCGCCCTACGCGACCCATCCGGACATGCCACAGTTCCACGACATGGTCGCCGAAAGCGACGCCGAGCTTTCCGCACTGGGGCGCAAGGCACGGTCGCTCGATATCCGGCTGTCCTTCCACCCGTCCCAGTATGTGCTGTTAAACAGCCCGGACCCCGAGCTGACGAAAAAGAGCATCTGGGATCTTGGCTCCCAGGCCGAGATGCTGGACCGGATGGAACTGGGCCCCGAAGCTGTCATGGTCACCCATGTGGGAGGTGTCTATGGCGATCGGGAGGAAAGCCGCGCGCGCTGGATCAAGGGCTATGAGCAATGTCCTGAACATGTCCGCCGCCGGCTTGTGCTGGAGAATGACGACATCCGGTTTTCTGCCGCCGACGTTCTGTGGATCCACGAGCGCTGCGGCGTGCCCTTGATCTTCGATTACCAGCATTTCTGGTGCCTCAACCCCGAGGGGCTGGAGCTTCGCCCGACGCTGGAGCGCGTTCTCGCCTCTTGGCCGGAAGGCGTGCGGCCCAAGATGCACTTCTCCTCCCCCCGAACCGAGATGCGGGAAATCAAACGCAAGGTGACAGCCAAGGAGCGTGAGGCGGGCAAGCTGACAGGCGCGGCGGGCACGGGTGGCTTGACAAAGGACGTGGTCAAGCCGACCTCGCGCATCAAGACCGTGCTGATGCCCCCGATCTGGACGGGGCATGCCGATTTCATCAACCCCTTCGAATTCTCCACGTTCATGCGCGATGTGGCGGGGCTGGAGTTTGACGTGATGCTGGAGGCGAAAACCAAGGATCTTGCTCTTCTGAGGTTGAGGACGGACCTTTGCCGCTATGCGCCCGACATAGCCGCGCGTTTCGGGGCCAACCCTGATGATGTCATGGAGATGACCGAGGTCGAACAGGAGCCTGAGTAGGGTCAGTGCCCGGCGATCAGGTCGGCGGGTGTCATCCACTGCTTGCGAATACGAGCGGTGACAGGAGGACCCTGTTCTGGCTGATCGAGGCGCAGATGGCGCGCCTAAGGGCCGGCCTTCCAAAGGTCACATCGCAAGCTCGCAATTTGGCCCCCCGGATCCCCGTCAAGGATTGGCGCATGTGTGTGGGTCGGTAGATCCAGAAGGGCTTCGGCCCGCTCCATGGCCGGCAGGAGGCTGTAAAGAGATCCCGCCGCAAGGAAGCACTGTCAGAGCCATCTTCTGTGTTTGAAGTAGGCGTAGGGGAGGATGGCCGACACGACCATCAGACCCAAAGCGAACGGGTATCCGACCAGCCATTCAAGCTCGGGCATGTGTTCGAAGTTCATCCCGTAAATCGACGCAATCAGGGTCGGGGGCAGGAAGATGACTGCTGCGACCGAGAATATCTTGATGATGGCATTCTGCTCGATGTTGATCAGGCCGAGGGTCGCATCGAGCAGGAAAGTGATCTTCTGCGAAAGAAAGCCTGCATGGTCCAGCAGTGAGCGGATATCACGCGACAGGGTCTTCACCCGCTCCTTGATGTCCTTGGCGATCTTCCGCTGCACGATGATCTGGGCCAGAAAGCCTGCCAGCCGCTCGAGCGTCAGGAGGCTGTCACGGATGTTCGAGGTCAGATCGCCCTTGCGCCCCAGTTGTTCGATCACTTTGCGATTGTCGGTGGGGGCGTCTTCATGCTGCCTGAAAATGCCCCTGGAGATCGCATCGATATCGCGCCCGGCACGCTCCAGGATGTCTGCAAGGCGGTCCACGAGTGCCTCCAGAAGTGCCACAAGGACGCTTGTCGCATCCGGCATATCCATGGCCGTGCGTTCGGCGTGCGGCGGAAAGGAGAGAAAAGCGCGCGGCTCGTGGTAACGGATGGTGACAAGGCGGTCGGGTGTCAGGACGAAGCTGACCGGTGCCATTTCCGGATCGTCCCCATCCGCCCCGGCGGGAAGTATTGCCGTCATGAACGCGCCGCCATCTTCCAGATAGAGCCGCGAGGAGATCTCGATCTCCTGCATTTCCTCGCGCGTGGGGATGTTCACGCCCAGCACGTCCTCGACCGCACGCTCTTCCGCCGGATCCGGCTGGACAAGATCGATCCAGACGGCACCGGTCATTCCTTCATGTGGCCCCGACAGCCGGCTGCAATCGTTTCTGAAGCTTCGGATCACAGGGAACTTCCTTTGCTCATCAGGCCGGGCACTGACCGATTTTTCCGGCCTTGTAGCCGAACGCGTGCAACGGCGGAAGCATGTGCTGTTTCGCCGGAAACCTCTCGTGTTGCTGTAGACGCCCCGCCCGGGAACTGGGTGGACAACAGAAACCCGGCAGATGAGGCGAGGGCAGCCGCTCTCGTCGAGTTCATCACGACCGGACGCTAACCGGGATCATGATGCCGTAAGCTTTCCCATGGTTCTGCATCTTGTGCAGAAACGTCTGGACAGGTGGCCTTACTAATCCCTAGGGTTGTGGTAAAAGATAATGATCCGCCACAGGTTGTTATACCTGAACACGTCGCTGCATCCCGAGGCAGAGACAGAGCGCCCGTTCGACGCTGTTGGCGGGCTTGAGCACCTCACAGCCCTGCTCTTCCAGAAGCAGCTCGAGATCCATGGCCAGAAGCATCTCGTCCTCGACGATCAGCAGCCGGCGTCCGGACAGCACTTTTTCAACCGTTTCGGCTGCCATGATCAGTCTCCCTCACCTGCGGGAAATGCAATCTCTGCGGTCAATCCCTCGGGGTCAAGACGCAGGTCCAAGAGGGCGCCAAGCTCGTAGTCACAAGCCTGTTCGATCAGCTTGGTTCCAAAGCCCCGGCGCGCGCCATTCGGGACCGGCGGGCCGCCGCGCTCTTGCCAGGCCAGGTGGATCTGGCGCTGCCCCCCCCGCATGTGCCGTGTCCCAGCTCACCCGCAGCTTGCCGCCCGCGGTCGAGAGCGCGCCGTATTTCGCCGCGTTGGTCGCAAGCTCGTGCAGGATCAGCGCAAGGCCCAGCCCCTGCTTGGGGGTCAGGCGCATGGACGGCCCATTGGTGACATGGTCGGTGGCGCCGTCACGGTCATAGGCCGACAGGGTCGCACGGACCAGCGTCGCCAGATCAGCCGACTCCCAGTTCGTCTCGAGCAGCTGGTCATGGGCGCGTGCCAGGGCCTGGATGCGGCCGATGAAGCGGTCGCGATACTGCTCGACCGTCAGCGCGGATGTGCCGGGCTGCCGTGCCAGCGCCTGGACGACCGGGTTCAGCGCCGGAAGTGCCGTGAGCCTTGCGGGTCAATTCTCGGTATGAAGAAGATTGTACTTTTGCAGCCAGTACTGGCTTTTTTGCTCTGCTTCCTCGAACAGTGGTCCTGCCGTAACACCATTCTCTTCCAGACGTTTCAGTTTGCTGAGCCACTGTCGTCCACGACGCTCAGCCTCGGAAAGCTGCTCAAGGCGTGATCTGCTCGCCATACTGTTTCCTGCCAGGATTGGGATGCCGGCGAAGCGGCTCGGTAAGGGCTATCGGCTCCAGTAGATACCGCAGAGGACCTTACAGACAGATACCTTTGCAGGCAGTCGATGGGCCGTCACCGCCCGTGTGGTTGCCCCTCACGACCTACAAAGACGTGAGCAAGGTCAAGCGGGGCGGGGTCGCATGACCCTGGCCTGCTTGGTCAACACGAGACGAGGCACAGCCCATCGCGCGGCGGGGTGAGGGCAGGTCTTGGCGCCCGTCGATCCCCCGGCCGGTCCGCGGGATCAATCTCAGGCACGGCGACCAGCCCGGCTTTCTCGCTGTATATCTGAGGCCGAAGCTTTCCAGCGTGCCGTCCTTGCAAGAGGGGCGGGTAAAGTGCCTTGAGACCTGAGTCACTGGCTGAGTAGTGCCAGCATGAGGCGCCATCCTGCGCCCTCAGAACAGCCATGTTCTCCAAAACAGACGTTGAGGGACGGTCTTGCACTCTGCTGGCGCGTCAGCAGATCCTGCTCATTCGGCGCATCTCGTCGACCACGCGCTCTTCGTCATAGGGCTTGGCAAAGAACACGGAGTCGACAGGCAGCACCATCTTGCCTACCTCTGCCTTGCCGGAGGTCACGATGATGTGGATGGGGGGCCAGCGTTCCCGGATGAGTGCGGCGAGCTTGAGACCATCCACGCCGCGCGGCATGTCGACATCCGTGAAGACGATGCGGATATCGGGACGCGACTCCAGGATCCTGACCGCATCAGTGGCATCGGTCGCCTCCACCGCCTCGAAGCCGGCATCCTCGACCATGCCGACCGCAGCCATCCGCAGGATCGGTTCGTCCTCGACCACCAGCACGATCTGGCGTTTCAGGGGAGCATATTGGGCCATCTGCGTTTCTCTGCCTCAGGGCTGCTGCATCTGAGACAGCGGGGCTTCCATCGCCGCGATCAGGCCCGATTGGGTGTAACGAAGATCGGTACCGCCGGTTCCGATCAGTCCCATCTTGATCAGTGTCGAGCCGAACCCCTTGCCGGATGGCTGATGCGCCGGAGGACCGCCGGTTTCCGTCCAGCACATGCGCAAGATGTCATCATCCGTGTCCCTGTCGATGCGCCAGGTGATCGCGACCTGTCCTTCCGGTACGGACAGGGCGCCATACTTGATGGCGTTGGTCGCCAGCTCGTGCAGCAGGAGGGACAAGGACAACGTGGCCCTTGGCCCGATCTGCAGGGACGGGCCTTGCAGGTGAAACCTGCCCGCCTGCTCAAGGGCGGACAAGGTTGCCTCGGCCACGTCCTTCAGATCAGCGGAAGCCCATCGCGTCTTCAGAAGCGCGTCATTGGCGCGAGACAGGGCCCCGATGCGTTTGGTCAGAGCGGTCACGGCGTCCCTGTCGGACACCTTCCGAAGCGTCTGGCTGGCAATGGCCTGAACGATCGCCAGCGTGTTCTTCATGCGATGGCTGAGCTCCTCGTTCAGGATGTGCTGTTCCTCTTCGGCACGTACCCGGGCAATGGCGCCATGCGCCCGGTCTCCCACCTGCCGCACAAGGTCGATTTCCTCCGGCGTCCAGTCCCGCACCTGGGCGTTCAGGACAAAGATGACAGTGTCGAGAACGCCCCGCACCATGATCGGCAAGTTCAGGAGAGCCTTGACATGCACCTTCTCAAGGCCATCGGCCCCGCTGGCCGTTCGCGGATCCATCTCGACATCCGGAATGACCACCGTCTCGCTGCGCTTCAGATCCTCGATATAGGAGCCGAATGACCGGAAGTGGTGAGATCCGACAACGCTGACGCCGAGCGTGCCGCACCAGTCAACCGGCACGTCTATCCTCTCGTTTTTCAGATCAACCTTTCCAAAGCCGATGCAGCTTCCGCCAATGGCCTGCGCCAGGCATTCCGCCGCTGCCCGGGCGATGTCGTCGGCGTTGCCCAGATCGCGCAGTTGCTCGCCGATATCTGCAAGTGCCGCAAGACGCTTCGTCTGGCGGACATGCTTTGTCACATCCGAGCCTTCCACGAAGATGCCGGTCACGGCCCCTTGTTTGTCCCGAGTAGGCTGACAAACGAAATCGACATACCGTTCATCTGCCGAGGCATGGGGATCGCTCTGCACTGCATAAGGTGCTCCCCTTTGCAAGAGTGGCTCTCCCGAGCGATAAACCTGGTCGAGCAGGTCCAGGTAACCCTGCGCCGCAGCGTCCGGCAGGGCTTCAGCAACGGTTTTACCGATGACCTGCCGGTTACCGATCAGTCGGCAGTAGGCAGGATTGACCAGGTCAAAGACATGATCAGGGCCTTTCAGCAGAGCCATGAAGCTGGGCGTGCGATCGAACATGGCGGCCAGTTCCAGATGTTCATGCTCCGCCTGCTTTCGGTGGCTTTTTGCCTGAAGGAGAAGTTCGTCGCGGCCGGCAATGAGGCGCCGCATCTCCAGAAGGGTCATGACCTGCCGGGCGAGTGCCCTCAGGTCGTCGGCCTGAGCATCCGTCAGCCCTGCAGGGCGCGCGAAATGGTCGATGACGCAGATCGTTCCAAGCGTCAGTCCCTCGGTCGTGACCAGGGGCGCCCCCGCATAGAAGCGCAGATGCGGGTCATCAAGCACCAGCGGATTTGACCGGGTCCGGGCGTCGAGGGCCAGGTCGGGAATGACCAGCAGATCGCGTTGCCCGATAACATGCTTGCAGACGGATTGCTCGATCGGGGTTTCGCAAGGCTCGAAGCCGACCCTGGCCTTGAACCATTGCCGATCCGTCTCCACGAGACTGATCAGTGCCACGGGGGTATCGCAGAGCCGCGTGGCCAGACGGACGATGTCTTCGAAACCAACTTCGGGGGCAGTGTCCAAGATGTCTTGCGCATGCAGTGCAGCAAGGCGACGCTCTTCATCCGTCACCGCACCTGCATCCGAAACCGCTTGCTTGTTGGGCACTACAAAACCACCGAAGGGATGACCTAGGTCATGTTGACAAATGGCGGATCCAAAGCCTGATCGACGTGATGTCGATGAAGCCAAGGAAGCTCTCCGCAGTCTTGTCGTAACGGGTGGCGACACGGCGGGCGTTCTTCAGCTTGTTGAAGCACCGTTCGACAAGGTTTCGAAGACGATACAAGGACCGGTCGACTGCAGCGCGCTTTTTTCGTGATTTGCGCATGGGAATGACGGGCAAGACATCGCGTTTGCCCATGGATTTTCAAATGCTGTCAGCGTCATAGCCTCGGTCGGCCAGCAGAACACTCGGTGTCGGCAGATTGTCGGCCATGACCAGATCGAAGCCGAGGTAGTCGGAGGTTTGCCCCGCGGTGATCTCCGTCCTCATAGGCAGCCCTGCTGCATTGACGAGGAGGTGGATCTTGGTCGTAAAGCCACCGCGCGAACGGCCAAAACCCTGTCGCGGAGTCCCCCTTTAGCGCCCGCTGCCTGATGATGGGCGCGAACCACGGTGCTGTCGATCATTTGCAGGGCGTGCGGGACCGCGCCGCTTTCGTTCAGGGCGTTCATGATCTGCTCCCAGAGCCCCGCCAACGTCCAACGCCGGAACTGGCGGTAGACACTTGACCACTTGCCGAACTCTTCCGGCAGATCGCGCCAGGGAGAGCCTGTGCGAGCGATCCAGAAAACCCCATCAAGCACAAGGCGATGGTTGGTAGGTTTGCGTCCGTTCGGGGCGCGGACTGTCTGGATGAAACGCTCAAAGAACGCCCATTCCTCGTCCGGCATCAGGTCTCGTGCCAAGCGGCTCTCCATCGAAGATACCAGCTTGAATCACATCCATTTCCCGCCGTGAATCCCTTTTGTCAACACGACCTAGGAGCCGCTCCTGGATCAGCTCGGCAGATACTCGGTCAGCCAGCACCGCAAAGAGCTCGTGCCTTCGGAGCCTGTTGAGCCTTCACCACTGCCCGCTTGTGGCTGAGAGAGGTATCACGAGCATCTGCGTCAGCCGCATGCGGCTTCAGTTCAACGGGCGAAGTTCGATCTCAACGTCATCGAAAGATAGGCCGCCCGACAACTTTGGTGTGTGGAGCAGGCCTGCCATGATGGCCATTTTCATCGCTGCTTCACCGGCATGCAGCACGTCATCGATCCTTCCCGAGAGGATCTCCTGGCCGTCTGCTTTGCGAACTGCCTTGTACCGATATTGCACCATCTGCAAACCTCCATGCCCTTTAACGAAAAGGTCAGGAAGTTTTTGCGAGTTCCATTCGAAATTGTCAGACTTAGATATGATTTTCGTTAAGCGTGTGGCGCTGACGCGGCCGCCTTTTTTCGCCGGCCACTTGTTGATCCATAACCGCTGCCTGATCGCGCAATCGCTCGTACAGCATCCGATATCTTGTGTTGTGGTTGTAGGCCGACAGCGCCGAGAGGATCAGCTCGATGTCGTCTCTTGTCGCCGTGGTGGTGATCATTTCGCTTCGCACGGTTGTCTCCCGCCTTATCGCTTCTGATCGTCTTCAACTTGCTTATCACCACAAGGTTGCAACATTTCTGTCGCGCAACTTGAAGCATGCAAATCTTGATTTCTACTAGACTTGTGCATCTGTGGCTCCCGCGAGATTGCGCCTCACCCAGCACATGACAACGCCCCGGAATGCAGTTCTGCCGTTCGTGTGGTGCAACCGGCTCTGTCGCGCAATCGCGTGAGGGATTCATCTGGTGCATTCCGAATGGTAGCTGGGATGCATGAGCAGACCGACACCCACGACCTACAGGACCAAGAACTGGCCGGCCTGTAACGAAGCGCTCAGGCGCCGGGGCTCGCTGACAATCTGGTTTGATCCCGAGATGAGCTGGGAGGCCGCGGCGACAGGCAGGCGTGGCCGCCGGCAGAGCTGCAGCGATGCCGCCATCCAGACCTGCCTTTCCATGAAGGTGCTGTTCGGCATGGCACTCAGGCAGAGGACCGGGTTCGTCGGAAGCCTGTTGCGCCTGATCGGCCTTGACTGGTCGGTGCCCGACCTCAGCACGCTGAGCCGCCGCCAGGAGACCCTCGCTATTAACCTCCCGTATCGTGGCTCCAAAGGGCCGTTGCACCTGCTGATCGACATCACCGGCATCAAGGTTGAGGGCAAAGGCGAGTGGCACGCGCGCAAGCACGGCGGCCCCAAACGGCGCGTCTGGCGCAAGATCCACCTTGGGATCGACGAGCAAACACTGGAGGTTCGAGCCGTCGAGATCACCGGGAGCCACATCGGCGATGCGGCCGTCCTGCCCGACCTGCTCAGCCAGATCCCGGCAGGCGAGGAGATCGGCAGCGTCACCGCTGACGGCGCCTATGATACGCGCAAGTGCCATGACGTGATCGCTGACCGCGGCGCACATGCCGTCATCCCGCCCCGCAAGAGCGCGAAGTCGTGGAAGGCCGTCACCGCTGGAGCGGTCGCCAGAAACGAGGCCCTGCGGGCGGCGAAACATCTCGGCCCCGCGATCTGGCGAAACTGAAGTGGATATCATCGACGAAGCCGTGCCAAAACGAAGATGCACTGTATGAAACTGCTCGGGCGGCGCCTCATGGCGCGGGACTTCGACCGACAGGTCGCGGAGGTCCAGATCCGCATCGCCGTCATGAACGGCTACACCGCGCTTGGCATCCCTGTCACAGAAACCGTGGGATGAACCCGTCCGGGAAAGGGAGAGCCCCGCCCATCAGAGGCTTTGTGCAACAGAGCCGATAGCGCGCCCCCGCGCGGTATCATAATACCTAATAATGAAGATTATGCCGCGCGAGGCCCTGCAAGAAATTGTTTTTCATCGTTTTCTTCATCTAACACTGCCATTTCGCGGTGGATGCTCCACTCTCGTTCTGTTGTGTTACCGGTCAGCCAGAGCAGGATTGCTTCCTGTGACGCAACGTAAGCCCAAGAGCGTTGATGGCTGCCAGGCAAGCTGCACTCGCAAAAATCCGATTGAGAGACTGAACGTCGAGATCAAACGGCGCACCGACATCTTGGGCATCTCCCCTGACAAGTCGTATATCCAAGGTCTCTTCGGCGCAATTTTGATGGAGCAGACCGAGGAGTGGACGGGTGCAGCTGCAAGCTTTTCTCAAGCCCGCAGCTAAGGGGCAGGCCAGTCTCGCCCAGGCCGAACAGGTTGATCCACTGTAAAGAATGTATCGCCAATGCTGGGGTGCCGTTAACCAACTGTCATTTTCTACGGGTAAAGCGGAAGCAGTTTGATTGAAAGTGCGTACATTTTGATTCAAATGTTAACAGATTGTTACCTGTTCAAGGAAGCGAAAGCCGTGCCCAGTTCCGAAAGCTTTGGTATCGAGTGTTCAACTGGAAAGGCCCAGTTTTCCCCTAACAGGACGCGGGCAGCTAAGGGACATGCTTCGGGACTATTGAGACGGTCAAAGGAGCCGCGCCCCATAGGGGGCCCGGCCAAGCGCGCGCTCGATATCGCGCTGATCCTGCTTGTTTTGCCGTTTCTGGGTCTACTGCTGCTGGGGCTGGCGCTGCTGATCAAAGGATCTGACAAGGGGCCGCTGCTTTACGGTCACCGCCGCGTTGGCTTCAGGGGCCGCACGTTCAAGTGCTGGAAGTTCCGCACCATGGTCGTCAACGGCGACGAGATCTTGGCACAGCATCTCAAAGAGAACCCGGAAGATGCGTTTCTGTGGACCACGCAGCGCAAGCTGACAAACGACCCTCGCGTCACACCTGTCGGAAAGGTGCTGCGCAAGCTGAGCCTGGACGAGTTACCCCAGCTTCTGAATGTCTTGAACGGGGAGATGAGCCTCGTGGGCCCACGCCCGGTGGTGCAGGACGAGCTGGCCCATTACGGCAGCACGGCGCGCTTCTACCTCGCCACCCGTCCCGGTCTGACAGGACTGTGGCAGGTCAGCGGGCGGAGCGATACCACCTATGCCGAGCGCGTTCGTCTGGACCGCTACTACGTATCGCGCTGGAACCTGCTAAACGACATCCGCATCATCGCAAACACCGTGCCCGCACTGCTGTCGGCGAAGGGGGCACGGTAGCCGCTGCTGACGGCCTTGTTGCACGAAGCCTGTCCGGGATCACAATGCGAGTCCCAGCAGAATAGCAGGGCGGCATGTCCAAGCACTCACCTATCCGTTAACCTCACTCTAAGCTGGTCCCCCCTACAACGCGTCGCTGCATCAGCGTAGATCGCTGACTGTCTGGTTCGACCCGCCGACGCCCTGGCACGCGGCGCCATCGGGCAAGCGGGGGGGGGTAGCTGCTCTATGGTGATGCGGCAATCCAAGCAGGTCTGACGATAAAGGTCCTGTTCGGACAGCACCGGCGCGCAAGCACGGCGGCGCACACAGGCGAGCTTGGCGCAAGGTTCATTTGGCTGTGGACGAGGCCACCATGAAAGTCCGCGCAGTCAAGTTTACCGGCAGTGGGGTGGGATACGCCCGTGTTGCCCGATCTGCTCGGCCAGATCCCCGGGAACGAACCGGTTGCCTCGGTTACCGCCGACGGCGCCCACATCACTCGTGGCTGCCGCGATGGCATCGCGAGCCGCGGCGCGGCGCGGCGCGGCGCGGACGCTGTCATCCCGCCCCGGCGAAAAGCCAAGCCTTGGAGGAAGGACAGCCCCGGCGCTAAAACGAGAAACAAGGCGGCATGACTCGATCTTAGGATCAAGAGCAGAGGGACTGTCTTGAAGCGCAAGATCTCAGATCTCCAAATATCGGAGGTCTGGTCAGGCGGCGCTGACAAGACCGATCGCGCCGTACAAGGAGCAATAACATCATTGCTCATACCGCCACCCGTTTGAGCTGGTTCCTCCCCGAACGCTTTTCCTGTCGCAGCAATCCGCTACGACAATTAGGTACCTTTGCGCCGGACAGCGTTCTCGATCTCTGCCCGCAGTTGGTGCTGATGATACGGCTTCGATATTCTCGGCAGCTTCAGGACGTCGTCTTCGGGAAGCTCCGCATATCCGGTGGCCAGCAGGATCGGGAGGTCGGGGTAGAGCCTGCGTGCGGCAAGGGCCAGCTGGCCGCCGTTCATCTTCGGCATCGAGAAATCGGTCATGAGCAGGTCGAAGGCCGGCTCTGTCTGCAGGATCTGCAGCGCCTTGGCGCCCGAATAGGCGGGCGTCACGTCGTGGCCGAGGTCTTCCAGCATGTCGACGCTGCTCATCGAAATCAGGGGGTCGTCGTCGACCATCAGGATGCGCAGGGGCCGGCCATTGCCGGTGTCCTGAGCAGGTTCACTGACAGGTTTCTCGCTGATCCCGCTAATGGTGCTTGTTTCAGTGACCGGAAGCCAAAGCTCTGCGGTCGTGCCTTTTCCGAGCTCGCTGGCAAGATGCAGCCTGCCGTTCAGCTGCAGCGCCAAGCCGTGGATCATGGGCAGACCGAGCCCGCTTCCCTTGCCGACGCCCTTGGTCGTGAAGAAGGGCTGGGTCGCCTTCTCAAGCGTTTCTGCGTCCATTCCCTCTCCGGTGTCGGCGATGCTCAGGCAGACATAGCCGCGTGGCGGTGCTTGCGGATCATCCTGCAGGATGCGTTGGTCGACGCTGACCGTGATGACGCCGCCGTTCGGCATCGCGTCCCGCGCATTGAGAACCAGGTTCAACAGGGCCAGGTCGAACTGGTTGTCGTCCACAAGCGCCAAGGGCAGAGGCTGGGCGAGGTTGAACTTCAATTCCACGCCGTCGCCGACCGAGCGGCGCAAGAGGTCTTCGGCACGTTCCACAAGGCGAACCAGGCTGTGCGGCTCAACCGTCAACTCCTGCCGCCGCGCGAAGGCAAGCATCCGTTGCGTCAGCGTCGCGCCGCGCGTTGCGCCCTGGATGGCGCCTTGGATCAGCCGGTGCGCCCTGTCGTCATGCCCGATCCGCTTTTCCAGCAGCTCGAGGTTGGACATGACGGCCGTCAGCAGGTTGTTGAAGTCATGCGCGACCCCGCCTGTCAGCTGGCCCAGTGCTTCCAGCTTCTGGCTTTGACGAAGGGCGGACTGCACTTGGAGCAGATCTTGCTCGCGCGTCTTCGCGTCCGTCATATCCCGCCCGATGGCAATGAAGCTGATCCCGCCAGGATCGGGCACAACGGTCCACTGGAACGGCTTGTACTCGCCTGCTTTGGTGAGCAGGCGGTTTTCGTACTGCACCGAAAGGCCAGTCTCGCCCATCCGCACAAGTGCGGCCGAGGTCGCTTGGATGTCATCACCGTGGATGAGGTCCGAGTAGGGCGTACTGAGCAGTTCGTGCTCGGAGAACCCAAGCAGGCGCGTCCAGGCTGGACTGGCAGCCAGCATCTTCCCGCTATAGTCGGCGTGGGCCAGCATGTCGGCTGACAGTGTCCAGAGCTGGTCGCGCTCGGCGGTGCGGCCGGCAAACGCCCTTGCCTGCGCCCGCTCCTCCGTTACGTCTCGCCCGACACCGTAAAGGCGGTCTCCCCCAGGGTCAGGTGACAGGGTCCAGACAAAGGTGCGCCATGTCCCGTCAGCTGCAAGAAGCCGATCCTCCAGCAACACAGGACGCTGCGTTTCCTTCATCTCGGCCAGAAGCGCCGCGATAGATCCAACCTCCTCCGGATGCAGGATCTCCACATAGGGACGGCTGAGCAGCCATTCCTCGTCATAGCCCAGCACACGGGACCAGGATGGGTTCACCCGGAGCAGCCGTCCGGCGTAGTCGACCACCGCCAACAGGTCGGGGCTCAGCTCCCACAACTGGTCGCGCTCTGCAGTACGCGCCGCAAGTTCTGCATCGCGGGCCCGTTCGGCTGTCACGTCGCGGCCGGTGCAGTAAACGAGACCGTCCTCTGGAACGCCCACCCACGATATCCATTGGTAGCGCCCGTTCTTGCTGCGGAACCTGTTCTGGAAGTGAAGGACGGGCTGTCCTGCCTGCGTGAGGGCGAAGCTCCGCTGCGTCCGTTCCACATCGTCGGGATGGAGCATGTCCCAGATCGACAGATCAGCCAGCTCGGCTTCAGACCAGCCAAGCAGTGCGGACCAGGCAGGGTTGAAGGCTTCCAAACGCCCAGCTGGGTTCAAGGCACCCATCAGATCGGGGGTGATCTGCCAGGTGCGGCCGCGGGCCAGCGTCCGCTCCCTTACCTGCCGCTCCAGGTCAAGGTTGAGCTTACGCAAGGCGGTCTCGCTGGCCTTCAGGTCCGCAACGGCGTTGACGCGTTCGATATGCGCCCAGGACCGTTCGGTCACCTCGTGCATCAGGCTCAGCTCTTCCTCTGTCCAAACCCGCGGCGTCCGGTCATGGACCGCCATCAGCGCGGTCAGGCGCCCTTCCTTGATCAGAGGCACGCAAATCGTGGCGGCGATCCCGATGTTACGGAACGTGGCAGCCTCTTCCGGAGCCAGTTCCTGCAGATTGTCCGCAACGATCAGCGGCTGGCCGGATGTCAGCTTGTGGACGGCAAGCCTGCCGAAATCAGCGAGCTTGTAGTGCCCCACGATGCTGGTTGCCCCTGGCTTGGCCCAATCCCCACGGATCGTGAAGCCGTCCTGATCCGCATCCATGCTGGCGTAAGCACAAACCGAGGCGCCTATGTTCTCGCCCAGCATTCGAGTGGTCACGGTCATGACGGCATTAGGGTCGCTCAATGGGCCGGTGGCCGCATTGAGATCGTCAAGAAAGCGCAGCCGTGCCTCGCTGGCGACGAGGGCGCGTTCGGCCCGGACCTGGGCGGTCGTTTCGACAACCGAACAGAACACGCCGGCAATGCTGCCGGTATCGTCCCGCACCGGAGAGTAGGAGAAGGTGAACCATGCCTGCTCCGGGTATCCCCTACGGTGTACCGCCAGTGGCAGGTTCTCATGGAAGATCGCCTCACCTGCCAGGGCGGCTGCAATCATTGGTCCCACATCAGGCCAGATCTCGCGCCAAACCTCGTCCATTGCCCGGCCCCAGGCTTCCGGGTGTTTTGAGCCCAGGATCTCCGCATAAGCGTCATTGTAGATGAAAGAGCGAGCAGCTCCCCAGGTCACAAACATGGGAAACTTCGAGCTCAGCATGAGCTCGGTGACACTGCGCAGCGACTGCGGCCAGGCTTCACGCGTGCCAAGAGGTGACGTGAGCCAGTCGAACTTTTCCATAAGCGCAGAGACCGGCATCGCGCTGAATGCATCTTTCGCGGCAGGGGGCACTCTCGTGTTCATCAGAAGCCTGCCTTCATCGGATTTGTTTCGCGCCTCTTACGCCGCATCGCATTTACTCTGGCGGTGACCGCAAGTCGAGCTTGTGATGTGTGCGTCATCACCATGCGTCTGATGTTCAGCGAAACTGTCTGCGAGAAATGCAGCCAAGCTGCCTGACGTTGCGTGGTGGAGGTGCTGCGCGGAAATTTGCTCCCCCACCCGATGGGCCCTGCCGACATTCTGGAGTTCGGCTAGTATGGCAGTGTAACTGACATGACCGAGTTGGATGAGGTGCTGATAGTGGAAAAGACACGAATGCTGATTGCCGAAACCGATGGTGATAGCCGAGTGGCGTGGCTGTGGTGCGATGATGGGGGCCATCGACCCCGGCCGATCACAGATGCCAGAACTTGTCTGAAGAACCTGGATGCGTTCGCTCTTTACGGCGCGTCCCGCTGCGAGATGGAAACCTGGCTGCGCCGGCAGGTCTGATCAGTCTTTGCGATAGCTCCCCCTTGTGACAGCTCGAGCACCGGGCGGATGGATCCAGAGCAGAGCTATTGTCCGAAGGGTATCTGCTCGCAGCTTTACCGCCAGTAGCGTGTGGTATCCACCAACGCATCCTGTGCTTCGGCTGCACGCTTGAGCAGCGTCTTCTTTTTGCCAGTGGCCAGCAGCACGAAAGCCTCGGGGTCACCCTTGATGCCGAGCCGGTCCAGAACCTCCGGCGCCGTGGCAAGATCATTCAGCGCCCCAAGGTGGTCCTGAAGGGATTTGGACAAGCCAAACGCCCCCTACCCTTGCCCAGGCCGCGCGCCTGTCCGTCTAGGGAACCGCTGGTTCCCCCACACAAGGTCCCTGAGCGGCGTCAGGGGGGTGCCCCTGTCCCTGCTTCGCCTTCGGCTCCGTGCTGCAGGCCGGGTGATCCCCCTCCCCCCTTCCTTGTCAGCGACCTTGCGTAGGTCCCCCTCCTGCCCGCGTTCTTCAGCAGATAGTTCCCCCTCTTTTGTCAGAGGTTCTGCCTTTCAGCGAAAACGGCATACCAGCCTGACCGAAGCACATGTTTAGCGGTTAGTGCCGCATCGACGGGAAAAGCCATTAGAAGACGGTTAAAGGTATTGCAGCGACCGCAGGCGCAGCGCGAGCATCTGGCCCATAGTCCCTCCCTCCATTCCTGAGAAAGGATCGCACCATCAAAACCTGGGATCAAACACCTAACTTCAAGAAAATCCGGCTTCGGAGCTCTTTCGAACTTCGGCATCTGGCAGGTGGGCTGTCTTCGATTGTTCAAGCCGATCGCGTCGATGATCGCGCGGCGCTCTCCTGATCGCGCCACTCATAAAGAGCGTCAGGCACCTTCTCCTCGCACGCGCTGCCGTCCGTTTCGCGCACCTTGGTAAAGCCGTGGTGCTCGTAGAAGGAGATCGCCCGGCAGTTCCGCTGGAAGACCCAGAGCTGCAAAAAGTCAAAATGCGCCTTGGCCCGCTGCAGAAGGCCACCCCCAATGCCCTGGCCGGTGACGTGAGGCAGTAGATACAGATGTTCGACCCAGTTCCTCCTGAAGGCGCAGAAACCGACGATTTCATTCTCTTCCGCCGCAACCCAAACCTCGCACTCGACGAACACGACATCAGAGAAAAAAGCGGCATCCTCTGCGGCAGAATGCAGATCTGGGAGATAAGGGAGGTGATGCTGACGAGACCGCCGGAACACGGATGCGACCGTGGAGGCCTCTTCCGGCAGGGCTTCTCGATAGATGATCAAGGCTCAGCTCCTGCTGACAGGAAGGATGGAGATTGCGTCAGATGATAGCACCAGATTTCTCCTTCCTTGGGATCATGCAGGATCTCCGATCGCTCAAAGCCATTCTTGAGCAGGACCGCCTGCGATGCAATGAGGCCTGGCAAGGTATGCGCAGCGACCGCCAACGCATTCAAGGCGAAGGCGCGCCGGCAGAGAATGGCGACCGCTGCACCGGCAATGCCACGTCTCTGGAATGCCTCCACAACAGCGCAACCGATTTCAGTGACTCCATCCCCGTCCGGCGGGCCCTTGTATCCGGCGATGCCGGCGAGCGTCGGCCTGTCAGTATTGGCAATGATGTACCAGCTGTACCAGCCGGCATTCTCAGGGTCGGCTTGCAGACGCTCGAAAAGCCATGCGCGCGTCTCCGGGCCATTGAACAAGGGTGGCCAGGGGGCCGGGGCAGGAAACCCCAAGAGCATCTGCAAGCGCGGAGGCCGACTGGTTCTCGAACTCCAGCAACGCAAGAGACGCTGGCACAAGGCGAACGCCCTCCGCCGAAAGTTCTGCCTCCTGCGCGGTCGTCATCATCACGTCGTCACTTTGCGGCGGGAGCCGAAGATCCGCATTGCCGCGCTAATAATTGCGCCGGACTCATGAGGGCGCCTGAGCACGGCCCGGCTTTAGGATTGATGTAGACTTGCAGTAATCATTAGGCAGAAACAAGCAGCCAGCGCTACAATTGCGCAATCTGCGCAGCCGGCCTGAAGTCGGACACATAAGCGCGCTGGATTGCCAAAGGCCAGCTTCTCTTGGTGTGTTTGCATTCGCTACATTAGCCGCAGCCGTCAGCTTCGGGCTTTTCGCGTTGGGCGTCTGGCTGATCCCCTGGACGATGAGGAAGGTTGGGATGCCAAATGGGGAAGGCTCACCGCGAAGCCGCGATCTGACCTTTTGCCCCTCTTGTCCGCCGAGCAAAAACAATGTGACAAAGGATCGATGTGCCCGAAACGGTAGAGACCATGACTTCAAGTTCCGCTTGAAGCCTGATAGCTTTAGTAAACCATTACCTGTCGCAAGCATTTCATCGACACTGCGCAGCTGGGGCCGACTGCGACAGCACCGGCTTGCTGCTTTTCTTGAGGCTCCGCATGGAAACCCCGAAAGTCTCTCATCTGCGTCCTGCACGAACTGACAGTGCAGGGGCAGCCGAACGAGATCGGCAGCGCATGGAGGAGCTGATCGAGAAGCTCTATGCCGCCGCATCAGCCGAAGCACGGATTGAGCGGGTTGAGGAAAAGCTCGACGAGATCCTGGAGATCCTGAAGGGCCGTTCCGGGTAAAGGCCTGCAAGTGGAGAAGGGCTTCACCGGAAGTTCTTGGCCTTCACCTTCACGCTGTCGATGTGCAAGTCCGGGATGTAGATGTCCCGCGGCCGGGGCCCCGCTGTCGCCTCCACCCGAGGGTCCGGGGCGGAGGTACCGCGGTGGAACTCGTCGCCGCGCCCGTGCGGCAGGGGGAAGCTGCCGCCCCGGCTGCCGACGCTGGCCAGTTCCGCCGAGAGATCGACGATGCGATGGGCGACGTGATGGACCACCTCGCCCTCGCGCTGCACCCGGCCCACCACGCCGATCATGCCGGCGCCGAGGATGATCCGGCGGTGCGCCTCGAAGACCTTGGGCCAGACCACCAGGTTCGCCACGCCCGTTTCGTCCTCCAGGGTGATGAACATGACGCCCTTGGCCGAGCCGGGGCGCTGGCGCACCAGGACGATGCCGGCCAGCTTGCACCAGCGGCGGTTCCGCGCGGCCATGGTGTCAGCGCAGGTGATCGCGCCGCGGCGGGCAAGCCCCTGGCGCAGGAAGGCTACAGGGTGGCGGCGCAGCGACAGGCCGGTGTGGCCATAGTCCTCGACCACCTCACGGCCCGCCGTCATCGCCCGCAGGGCCACGCCGGGCTCATTGGCCTCGGGCAGCGTCTCGCCCTCCCGGCCTGCGACGGCTGCAAAGAGCGGCAGCTCCTCGTCGCCCAGGCCCTTCAGGTGCCAGAGCGCCTCGCGCCGGCCGAGGCGCAGGGCAGGGCGGAAGCCGTCGGCCTCGGCAATGCGGGTGAGGCTGGCAATCGGCACCCGCACCCGGCGCCAGAGATCCTCGATCGAGCCGAAGGGCTGGTCGGCGCGCTGCAGGACGATGGCGGCGGCCTGGAGGTTGGCCAAGCCCTTGACCATGCGCAGCCCGAGCCGGACGGCAAGGCGGCTCTCGTTCCCGGTCGGCTCAAGGGTGCAGTCCCAGTGCGAGGCATTGATGCAGACCGGGCGGATCTCCACGCCGTGCTCTTGCGCGTCCCGCACGATCTGCGCCGGGGCGTAAAAGCCCATCGGCTGGCTGTTCAGCAGCGCCGCGCAGAAGACGTCCGGATGCCAGCACTTCAGCCAGGATGAGGCATAGGAGATCAGCGCGAAGCTCGCCGCGTGGCTTTCGGGAAAGCCGTAGGAGCCGAAGCCTTCCAGCTGCCGGAAGGTGCGCTCGGCAAAGTCCGGCGCGTAGTCGCGCTCGATCATGCCCTGCACCAGCTTGTCGCGGAAGCGCGAGACGCCGCCGGTGAACTTGAAGGTCGCCATGGACTTCCTGAGCATGTCGGCCTCGCCCGGTGTGAAGCCCGCGCATTCGATGGCCACCCGCATGGCCTGCTCCTGGAAGAGCGGCACCCCGAGCGTCTTGCCCAGCACCTTTTCCAGCTCCGGCGTCGGAAACTCCACCGGCTCCAGCCCCTCCCGCCGGCGCAGGTAGGGATGGACCATGTCGCCCTGGATCGGGCCGGGGCGCACGATCGCCACCTGCACCACGAGGTCGTAGAAGGTGCGCGGCTTGATGCGGGGCAGCATGGCCATCTGCGCCCGGCTCTCGATCTGGAAGGTGCCGAGCGTGTCGGCCTTGCGGATCATCGCGTAGGTGCGCGGATCCTCGGCCGGGATGGAGGCCAGGTCGTGGCGGATGCCCTTGTGCCCGGCCAGCAGCTCCAGCCCCTTGGCCATGCAGGTCAGCATGCCCAAGGCTAGCACGTCGACCTTCATGAACTTCAGCGCCTCGATGTCATCCTTGTCCCATTCGATGATCTGGCGGTCCTGCATCGCCGCGGGCTCGATCGGCACCAGGTCGTCCAGCCGGTCATGGGTCAGCACGAAGCCGCCCGGATGCTGGCTGAGGTGCCGCGGCGTGCCGTGCAGTTCGGCCGCCAGCTCCAGCGTCAGCCGCAGGCGCCGGTCGGCGGGATTGAGCCCCAGCCCCCTGATCTGCTCGTCGCTCACCCCTTCCTCCGACCAGGACCAGATCTGGCTGGAGATCGACTGGATGAGGTCTTCGGGAAGTCCGAGCGCCTTGCCCACGTCGCGCAGCGCGCCCTTGGTGCGGTAGCGGATCACCACGGCCGTCAGCGCGGCGCGGTCGCGGCCATAGGTGTCGTAGATCCACTGGATGACCTCTTCGCGCCGCTCATGCTCGAAATCCACGTCGATGTCAGGCGGCTCGCGCCGCTCCTCGCTCACGAAACGCTCAAAGAGAAGATCGTTGCGGCCGGGGTCGATCGAGGTGATGCCGAGGACGTAGCAGACGGCGGAGTTCGCCGCCGAGCCGCGCCCCTGGCAGAGGATGCCGCGCCCGCGCGCAAAGCGCACGATGCTGTTCACCGTCAGGAAATAGGGCGCGTAGTCCAGCTTCTCGATCAGGCGCAGCTCGTGCTTCAGGGACGCCACCACGTCATCCGGGATGCCCTCGGGATAGCGCGCCTTCGCGCCCTCCCAGGTCACTGCTTCCAGCGTCTGCTGCGCCGTCAGGGTCGGATCGTCGCGCTCCTCGGGATACTGGTAGCAGAGCTCATCGAGCGAGAACCGGCAGCGCGCGGCGATCTCGGCCGTCCGCGCCAGCGCCTCCGGGTCGCGCGGGAAGAGCCGGTGCATCTCCGCAGGCGGCTTCAGGTAGCGGTCGGCGTGACGCTCGCGGCGAAAGCCCAGGGCATCGACCGTCGTGCCCACGCGGATCGCCGTCACCACGTCCTGCAGGATGCGGCGGCCGGGCTCGTGGAAGAGGACATCGTTCGTCACCACCGTCGGCACCCGCAGACGCGCTGCGAGGTTCGACAGCTCGTGGAGCCGCAGCTGGTCATTCGGCCGCCGCCGCAGGGTCAGCGCCAGATAGGCCCGGTCACCGAAGGTGTCGCGCAGCCGACGCAGCCGCAAGGCACAGGCGTCGTCGGCGAGATCCGGGACCAGGACCGCGATCAGTCCCTCCGCATAGAGGACCAGATCGGCCCATTCGAGGTGACACCTGCCCTTGCCCGCGCGCGACTTGCCCAGGGACAGGAGCCGGCACAGGCGCGAATAGGCGGGGCGGTCGGTCGGATAGACCAGCACCGACATGCCGCAGGCGAGGTCCAGGCGGCAGCCGACGATCAGCCGGAGGCCGGTGTCCCGCGCAGCCTCATGCGCCCGCACGATGCCCGCCAGCGAGTTGCGGTCGGTGACGGCCATGGCCTCGATGCCCATGAGCGCCGCCGTGGCGAACAGCTCCTCGGCCGAGGAGGCACCGCGCAGGAACGAGAAGTGCGAACTGACCTGCAACTCGACATAGCGGCTCATCCGAAGACCCCGTGCAGGAACCAGCGATGCGACCCGGTATCCAGGTTCTCCCCGTCCCCCGCGCGGAAGATCCAGAAGCGCTCCCCCGCCTCATCCTCGATGCGGAAGTAGTCGCGCACCGCGATCAGCTCGGCATCGCGCTTCCACCATTCCCCGAAGACCCGTTCCGGCCCGTCGGCGCAGCGGACCCGCCGGCGGACGCCGCGCCAGGCGATCCAGTTCGGCGGATGGTCGGGCAGCAGCGCGAGTGTCTCGATAGGCTCGGGGCGGGGCAGGAGGCGCGAGGGGCGCGGCCAGTGATCCGGCCAGCCTGCGCCGACCGGCTCGGCCAGCGCCCCGATGCGCGTGACCGATCGCTCCGGCACGTCGCTCGACACCGGCGCCATGCGGTAGACAGACCGGGCGCCCACGCGATTGGCCAGCGTGTCGATGAGACCCGAGAGGTCCGGGGCCTCTTCCTCCAGCAGGGAGGTCGCCGCCTGGCGAGGGGCCAGCGGCTCGGCGATGGAAGCGGTCAGTGTCATGATCTCGATGCCGAAGCCGGGGGCGATCGTCTCGATCCTGTCGCAGAGAAGGCGCGTCAGGCGCTTGGGATCGCGCTGCGGGACGGCGAGCCCCACGCGCACCGTCTCGATCCGGTTGTCCACCCGGTAGCAGAGGAGATCGAGGCGCCGGGCGCCCAGGCCCTTTTCCTCCAGCGCCGTGCAGAGCTGCGGAACCAGCTTGCCGATATGGCGGGCGATGGTCTCGGCCGCACCGATGGGCTCGGCAAAGGCCCGACGCACCTCCACCACCCCCTCCGGGCGGAGCGGCTCGATCGGCTCAGACGCTTCCCCAAGCGCCTGGTCGAGCCGGCGGCAGAGTTCACGCCCGAAACGGCGGGTGAGCGGGGCGCGGGGCTGGGACATGAGGTCACCGATCGTGACGAAGCCCAGGGTGCGCAGGCCGGCCGCTATAGCCTGCGGCAGCCGCAGTGCCTCAAGGGGCAGGGCGGCGATCGCCGCCTCCGTCGTGCCGGGGTCGGCGATCGCAGCAGGCTCGGCCGCAAAGCGCGCCAGCGCATGTGCCGCGCCCCAGGTGTCGGCGATGGCGGCGCGGGCGGTGATGCCCGAGAGGGTGAGGCGTCCCAGAAGCGCCTCCAGCATGGCCGCCTCGCCGCCGTGGAGAGGGTCGGCGCCGGTGGAGTCGATCACCACGCCGTCGGGCAGGTCGGAGGCCACGATGGGGCTGAACCGCTGCAGGATCCAGAGCGCCAGCCGGTCCAGGCTGCGGCATCCTCGCGCGGGTTGGCCAGCTCCACGCGCAGATCGGGGACCAGGGCCTGCGCCTTGGTCACGGGCATGCCCACGCGCAGCCCCGCACCTTGGGCGGCCGGACAGGCTGCCGTCACGAGACGCCGGTTCCCGACGCGGCCCGCCACGATCAGGGGCGCCTCAGCCGAAGGCGCTGACGCGTCCTCCTGCCGTCGCAGCCGATCCACGGGCCACATCGGCAGGAAGACCGAGATGACCCGTGCCATCACATGCCTCCAGTTCGAGATCCAGGCATTCGCCCGCCCGTGCGCGGATCAGCTCGATCAGCCAGCGGGCGCGTCCCACGCCCGGCACCGGCAGGGGCGTCGACGGCAGCACCGAGATCCGCCAGCGGGTCATCGCCGCCGTGGGCTGGCCGAAGTCGCTGGCATCCGCCTGCCTGCGCCAGCGCCTGAGCGCGATCCCCAGGGTGCCCGTGCCCTTGGCGGCCAGGTGCAGCCGGCGCGACGCGGTCATCGACAGATGCGCCACATCGCCCACCACCGCAGCCAGCCCTCCATGCCGCAGGCCCTCCTCCATCGAGGCCAGAACCGATCTGTCATCGCCCGCCTCCACATAGATCACCCGGTCGGGCGGCAGACCGGCCTGCTCAAGCCCCGGCGCGAAGAGGTCGGCCTGGGTGACGCACCAGAGGACAGGGCCGGGCAGGCGGGCCGCAATGCCGGCGGCAAAAGAACTGGCCGCCGCGCCATCCACAGCGCCATTGCCACCGCCCGCCACTTCATGAAGGCAGCCGAGGGCCAGCCCGCCTTGCGGCAGGCGTTTATCGAGGTCCGCCACTCCGAAGGGCAGCACAGCCTGCACCCGCGCCCCATCGTCCTCGAGCCGGGAGATTTTCTGGCGCAAGGCCGCGATGGCGGAACTGCTGTTGCCGGGAGGCATGACGGATCGGGCTCCTCTGGACGTGAAATACCAAAGCGACGTGTTCCTTGTTTGTTCCTTTGATGTTGCTGTGTCAACCTGGCCAGTCGGCAAGTGAAGACCTCGCAAGAGGGATCAGGGCGGAGGCATGTTCATGTCCGGCAGGGCAGATCGGCGCAGGAGGCTGCATACATCTTGCAGTTGTATCCTGTGGACCGATACCCTAGGCACGTACGCTCCTGCTGCCACAGGCGCCTGCGCCCCGTGAACCTGATCCTAAGGAACCCGACCATGATCCTTCGTGCCCTCACCCTTTGTACGGCAATACTGGCGTTCTCAGGCCCCGCCTTCGCGGTGACCGCCACCGAGCAGGAGGCGAATGTTACGCAAGAGCAGGTCGAGGCCGCGCAGGCTGCCTGGGGCGCGGCTTTGGTGCGGATTTCTGCGGCGCATGCGTCGGGCGGGATCGCGATGGCGCGCCAGGAGGCCGAGGCGGCGCTGGATACCCTCTATGGCTTCGAGATGGGGCCTGTCCTCTTCAAGCCGACGCTTGCCGCCGCACCGCATACCTTTCGCACGACCCGGGACGGCGCCTTGTCCTACTTCGTCGGGCACGACGCCGCCTTTCCAGCGGACAAAGGCTTCGCGCTGAATGCCTGGTCCGAGGTCGAAGTCGAGAACGCAGCCATCTTCATAAGCCAGAACACGGCCATGACGATGGGACAGGTCCACATCACCGGACCAGACGGCGCCGTTACCACGGTGGACAAGACCTGGGGCTTTCAGCTGGACGAGGCTGGGGAGCTGCGGATCGTCCTGCACCACTCTTCGCTGCCGTTCGCCGCGAAATAAGCGCAGGGCCGGAGCCATCGCTTCTGCCAGTACCGCTGTTTGGTGGCAGATAGCTTCGCCTTTTTCGCCGGTCGTTCTGCCTCACGGCGAAGTGGCATGTCGATTTGACTGAAGCGGATGCTCAGGGGTGTGCATAGCATCGATGCGAAAGCCCGATCACCGACATTCATGCGAGCCGCGGCATGAGAGGCCCTTTCGCAAGTGCGGCAATCATGATCGGCCCATAGCCGCCGATGGTCGAGCGGAAATGCTGCTTGGCAGCATTCCCAAAAGCGGACGTTTGATGCGTGGCGCAGTATAGCACCAATCGTAAGATCGGCGTTGGAAACAAAACCGCCATCCTCTCCACTGAAACGAAAGGCCCTGGAGCGATCCGGGGCCTTTCCTTGATCCGGCCTTTCCTTATTCGGGCATCGCTGCCAGGAACGCCTTGACCAGGGTTGCGGAATTCTCCGAAGCCAGTGACATGAAGACGCCCATCTCGTTCTCGGCCTCGCCGCCGCCGGCCAGGTCGGACAGCGAACGGAAGGCAATGAAGGGCACCTGATTGGCCCATGCCACCTGGGCCACCGCCGCGGACTCCATATCCACGACCTGAGCCTCGAAAGTTACAGACAGCCATTCGCGCAGGTCCGCATTGTCCATGAAGGACGACCCCGATACGCCGTGCCCGCCGATGCGGATCTGCGGTGCCGCGCTTAGGCAGTCGTTGTCGGCGTTGCAGGACGCCAGTTCGGTTTCGGCAGCGACCTCTTCCGCGACCGCCAGCAGGGCCGGATCAGCCGGGAACCAGAACCGCCGCTCGGGCTCACCTCGCCCCGAGGCAACGGTGGTTTCGCGGGTAAAGATCATCCCGTGACTGGGAAAGGGTGAGGACAGGAAGCCCGGCAGCTCAAATCCGTTTCCGGTCTGGCGCGCCATGACGGTTTCCAGCCACTGGCCCCATTCCGACGCCACCACGACGTCGCCGATATTCAGTTGCGGATCAACGCCGCCCGCGATGCCGGAAAAGACGATCGCCTCGATGTCGAAACGCTCCAGCGCCAGTTGCGTGGTCATTGCGGCATTGACCATGGAAACGCCGGACAGGAACAGGACCACGTCCTGTCCGGACAGGGTGCCAGTGATGAACTCGGTCCCGTTGATCGTCTGGTGTTCCGCCCCCTCCAGATCGGCCTGCAGGCTGATCCATTCCGGCTCGAAGGCCGACATGACGGCAATGCGAGGGGTTTCGGCCGCCAGAGGCAGCCAAGGGTGGCAAGGGCGGTGCGGAGGGCGGGCATGGGCATAGCTTTCACATGATGCAGTTCCGTACCGGCTTAGTCCGCCCCCTCGCGATCCACCAGTGCCCGTCCATGTAGCGGCATCACGGCTTGCCGACTGCCCACGGGCGCGGCATCGTTGCCCGGAAATCGGGAGGACCATGTGCTGCCACCGATCGTTCCTTGACAACGGTTCGATCTGTCAGCCTTAAAACGCTAGATTTTTTGAACCACAAGTGAGGTCGAGATTGAGACCTTGCTACCATCCGCTACAACTGCAGCCGTATGGCCTGCGCAAGGGCCAAGACGTCTCAAATGCGGAGGCGGGCCGAAGATGAACTGCTTTGCATGACCAAGCCGGGCGTTCGCGTTACGAGCACGTCGGTGCAAAGGTTACTTGAGGCAAAAGTTCCTACGGCTTTATCAGGCGCAGTTCCCCGCCGTTACATGCCTGTCATTTCTTACAAAAGCAGCGGATGAGTATTTGTCGTCAATGCTCGCGTTCGGCCTCATTCCATAAGAAAAGAGGCCGGCAGTGCTGGCCTCTTTCATGATCGCTCGTTTTAGCAGCCGGACGCAAAGCATCTCGGCGGCAACCTGCAAATGCTGCAGCTCCCTTTAGAACATGAACTGCTCTGCGGTCAGGTCAGCGACTTGCACGTCCTGCAATGTGAGCGAGTTGAGTCCAAGGTCAAAAACCACGCCTCCCTCTGCCGTAATGGCCGTGGCGAGCAAACTGTCAAAGTCGTTCAGATCTTCGATCCCGCTAAGGTCGACGATGTCATTGCTTTGGAAGTCGCGCACGATGTCATGGCCTTCAGCAAAAACGAAAACATCCGCGCCGCCGCCGCCAATCAGGATATCGCTGCCGTGGCCGCCATCTATACGGTCGTTGCCTGCACCGCCCATGAGGCTGTCATTGCCCAGTTCACCGGTGAGAGTGTCGTTGCCCTGGCCGCCGAACAGGCCGTCATCCCCTGAGCCGCCTTCGAGAAGGTCAGTGTCTTTGCCGCCGTTCAACCGGTCGTCTCCAGTCCCTCCGGAAAGTGTGTCTTGGCCGTTTCCGCCGAAAAGGCGATCATTGTCGAGACCGCCATCCAGACGGTCGTGCCCGTGGCCTCCGATCAACTGATCGCCCCCAATGCCTCCCGCGAGCACGTCCGCTCCAAAGCCGCCCTTGAGAATGTCGCGCCCGTCACCGCCGCTCAGGTCGTCGCCTCCCACGCCACCATCCAGCATGTCCTGCCCTATGCCGCCCTCGAGCCTGTCGATGCCCGCGCCGCCATAGAGTTTATCCCAGCCCGTCCCACCTTTGAGGAAATCTGCACCCTTGAAGCCGTTGAGAACATCATTGCCTGCTGCTCCGTCAAGGAAGTCGCGCACGTCGCCACCTTTGAGGAGGTCCCTGCCGCGGCCGCCGGAGGTATGATCTGCATAGTCCGCGAATGCGTTCTCATGCGCATCTGATATCTCATCGAATTCCGACTCCGCCGACTCAAGGGCACGTTCAAAAGCCTCTTCCCGTGCCTCCTGAGCAGTTTCAAAGGCCTCACGCAGGGACTCCATGGTTGCCTCGATGGCGTCCTCGTCGCCTCCAGCTTCCGCTTCCTCCTCGAGAGCTTCCATCTCCTGCTCGAAAGCCTCCTCGCGCGCGTCCTGCTCGGCTTCGAACGCGTCTTCAAGTGAGTCGGAGGATGCTTCGAACAGCTTCTCCCTGGCCTCCTTGCGGTTGCCGAAAGCCCGCTCGTTCGCGGTGATCGTGGATTCGAGAGCGTCTGCGAACGCCTCCTCCAGGGCCTCGAGGGCGGCAGGATCGATTGCAGTCAAATTCGTCTCCGCAACCACCTGAAGCTTGTTGTTGGTCGCCCGGATAAAAGCGTTCATGTTCAGGGTCCATCCACGTAAGGCCGGCAGCGCCGGGCAGCATTCTGATATAGTTTGTCCTTATTCATGAACGGTCGATTAACCAAAATGTTTAGTGTTTGGCATTTGAGTCATTATTGGCAGATGGTTTGACATCTTCAGCCGCCAAGCGGCGACATGCGGTGTCAGCGCGAAGGTTCTGTGATCGTGTGCCCGCAAGAGACCTTGTTGCACATCTCAGTGAGGGGGATTCACTGAGCGCGTCCTGAGGGTTAGGTCGAGGGCATGCCGAAGCCTTCCCCGATCCGCTACTGCACGACGAACTGGTCAGACTACAATGCGGCGCTGCGCAAGCGCGGCTCGCTGTCGGTCTGGTTCGATCCCGAGACGGTCTGGCACGCCGACAAGACCGGCAAGCGCGGGCGACCCGAGACCTTCTCGGACGCTGCCATCCAGACCTGCTTGACCCTGAAAGTGCTTTTTGGGCTTCCGCTCCGGCAGACGGTCGGGCTGGTTGAAAGCCTGATCCAGATGGCGGGGCTTGATTGGCCGGTTCCGGACTATTCGACGCTGTGCCGCCGGCAGGCGCGGATCGCGGTGCAGGTCCCGTATCGCGCGTCCGGGCAGCCCCTGAACCTGTTGATCGACAGCACCGGTATCAAGTTCCGCGGGGACGGCGAGTGGCAGACCCGCAAACATGGCCCGTCACGCCGGAGGCAATGGAGAAAGGTCCACCTCGCCATGGACGCGGGCACCGGGGATGTGCGCGCGGTCGAGTTGACCTCGAGCCGCCAAGGCGACAGCCCGCTGCTGCCGGAGCTTCTGGCGCAGATCCCGCCGGAAGAGACGATCGGCACGGTCACCGCAGATGGTGCTTACGATACACGACGATGCCATGGCGCGATCATCGACCGAGGCGCGGATGCCGTCATACCGATCCGGCGCAATGGCCGCGCCTGGAAAGAAGACTGTCCCGCTGCTGCCGCGCGAAATGAGATCCTGCGGGCAACCAGGCGCTTGGGCCGGGCGCTCTGGAAGAAGTGGACCGGCTATCACGCCCGAAGTCGGGTCGAAGCTTTGATGAACTGCCTGAAGCTCTTCGGCGAGAGGATCATGTCACGAGACCCCGCCCGCCAGACCGCCGAAATCCAGATCCGCATCGCCATCATGAACCGCTTCTCGGCCCTTGGCAGGGCCGAGATCGAAGCAGTCCGCTGAAGAATGGCGGGAAAGGGGGCAGTTATGCTCGGGGCTGATTTGCGCAACATCGCCCCCGCAAGATGTCGGATGTTCCGCAGAATTTAGGGGGGTTTGCCGGACAGCCGCGGCGGAACCATATGTTGCTCAAGAGTAATGGCATCAGGCGATCGATAAACAGCGCATTATTTTTGCTAACGTGACGGCAAGGGCGGCTTTTTCCTCATGTGCTTATACTGCACCGACATCCGCTGTGACGTCTACGAACTCCGGAGATGACTCAAATTACCGAATGCCCAAACTGGTTTGTCGGTCGAGCAGCGGGCGTAGCCGATCAGGGTACCAGTCATTTCGTCCGCAAAGGACCCCCATGACTGAGACGATCATCGTACCGCCTATCTGAGACAACCTTGCCCGTGCTATGACAAGGGGTGGCCGACGCGCTCGGCGCTGTCCGGTCAGAGTCCCTGAACGGACCCGCATGCACCAGAGGCTTAGAAAGTTTGGATAAGCTGTTGGTACATCTCCAGTGACACGTGCGGTCAGCGGACTAACGGACGCGACACACTTGACCAGTGGAAAAGGCGTCATAAGTATGAGAGAGTATGCTATCTCCTAGGAGTGATGTTATGCCCGCTGTTGAACGAATGACCATCACAATGCCGACTGAGCTTGCGGAGACCCTCCGTCAGACTGTGGCAGGCGGAGAGTATGCATCGACTAGTGAAGTTGTGCGGGAGGCACTGCGCGAGTGGACGCGGAGCCGTGATGCAGAACGCCGCGACCTGGAAGCTTTGCGGGAGGCCATCAAAGTCGGACTCCACAGCGGCCCTGGGGTGCCGGCTGATCAAGTGTTTGCTGAGCTGCGCGCGCGTTACGCTGCCAAGTCCTGAGCATGCCCCGCTTAGTCATTCTGCCCGCCGCGCGGGCGGATCTTATCGAGATTGGTGACTTCATTGCTCAAGACAGCCCGGAGCGAGCAGCATTGTTCGTGGCTGAAATTGAAGAGCGGATGACTCAGGCGGCAGAGCGTCCGGGCAGCTTCCCCTTCCGAAACGAGCTCCACGCGGGGCTGCGGTCAGCGCGGCACGGCCGATACCTCATCTTCTTCATTGAAGTAGCAGAAGAGGTGTGGATTGTGCGAGTGCTGCATGGAGCGCGCGATCTGTCCCGCTTGTTTGGCTAATGGCTGGTGGTAGCTCTGTGGGACAAGTTGCTGAAAGCGGAAATTTTTTGCTAATGCAAAAGAGCAAGGTGAAGAGCCTTCAGCTGCCGGTCATAAGTGCTCCCATCGGCTGCCACCCTTGTAGCGGTCTCCGATCCTGAGGGTCGAACTCGAACCAGCACCGCCACCTCTGAGCCACCTCCGGGAGCAAGGCCAGCTCGTCAGAAAAGACTGTGGAGACCCGGCAACGTGACACAGATTTCAGCAAAAGTTTTTATGTACTTCCTTAGGCCCAGAACAGTCTCATCCGAAACCGCAGGCAAACCAAAGGTTTTCTGACGGTGCTTCTCCAGCCGCCAGCAAAGATCAACGGCGCACCGGACTTCTGAGAAGCTTCCACGAGCGACGGCCTTGCATTACTTTCCGTTAGACAGGCGGCTTAAAGAAAAACCCTCGTTTTTCCGCCAGTCCTACCGTCGTCATCTGGGTCATACTTGCTCGTTGGGTGAAGCTTTATTTGCAACGGCGGTGCGGAGATCCGACCGTCAGGGTCGGGCAGTGGGCACGTCGTTCCGGTACATGATCGCAGTTGAAGGGCACCTTCATCCGAGTCAGGCTAGAAGGAACGATGATAGAAGGGAAGTTACATGCCGATAGCGCTTCAGCTTGCTGGAGGTCTGATCCTGCTGGTGATTGGCGGCGAACTGCTGGTTCGCGGAGCCGTTCAAGTCGCAAACCGGTTTGGCGTCTCACCGCTTGTCATCGGACTAACGCTCGTTGGTTTCGGAACGTCCACACCCGAGCTTGTGACCTCCGTTCAAGCTGCACTTAGTGGATCGCCGGGAATTGCTTACGGCAATATCGTTGGATCAAACATTGCCAATATCCTCCTAATTCTGGGGATCGCCGCAATTCTCATGCCGATCACGGTATCCTCGAATGCCTTGAAGCGAGACAGTACGATCATGGTGCTGGTCGCGGTCATCTTCGCGATCGTTGCCGCGCTCGTGCCCATGGGGGTGGTCGCAGGCCTGATCTTCGTGACGGCGCTCATGGTCTACGTCTTCGCAGCCTTCTGGCAAGAGCGGGCTGTCGCCACCGGCGCCTCAAACGCAGCACACGGCGCGGCATTCGACAAATCACTGGCGGTGCAGGAGGCAGACCCTGCGCTCAAGCCCGGTGCCGATATCGGAAAATCAGCGCTCATATCGATCTTGATTGCTCTTGGCGGACTGGCTCTGGTCGTACTGGGCGGTGATTCTCTGGTTACGGGTGCCGTTGGCCTGGCACGCTCGTTCTCGATCTCAGAAACCGTGATCGGGCTGACGATCGTAGCCGTCGGAACGTCGATGCCCGAGCTGGTAACGTCGGTCATGGCCGCGTTCCGCAAACAGACCGAGGTTGCTTTCGGCAACATCGTCGGGTCGAACATCTACAACATCCTTGGTATCGGGGGCTTTACGGCTTTGATTTCCCCCACCAACGTTCCAAGCGAGATCGTTCGTTTCGACAATCTGGTCATGATCGGGGCCTCACTTCTGTTGGTTATTTTCGCTTTTACGGGCAAGCGCATCAGCCGCATTGAGGGCATCATTCTGCTCGCATGTTATGTGGCTTATGTCGCACTGATCTGGCCGTAGCCTAAGCGTCGGGAGAACGACGTTCCTTCCCAACGAGGCCTGGAAGCTGGCCGCGAAGGTGTTGCGTCGATCATGGAGGGGGACGAGGCTATACAATGCAGGCTTGGCTTCCTCATAAGGACCACTGATCACGCGGCGCTGCAGAGCGCCGCCGGGATGTGTGGCATGACCTAGCCCGCAGTTTCGTGCGCCGCATCAAGAGAGGCATGAGATGAAAAGCAACAAGTCATCTCCCATACCTACGTTCCATTACCCTATCACGATCACTCCACAGGAAATCGACGGCATGGGCCATGTCAACAACGCCGTCTATCTTCACTGGGTGCAGGAGGCCGTGGTCCAGTATTGGCGTAATCGTTCACCCGCCGAAGCACAGGCAGAGCTTCTCTGGGTCGCTCTCAAGCACGAGATCACTTATCGGCTTGAACCGCTCCGGGTTTGCCGGAGGCTCCAACTCCTGAGTAGGATGGAGCATCATGAGCAAGACGACGAACAAGTTTTCCCCCGAAGTGCGCGAGCGTGCAGTGCGCCTGGTTCTCGACAATGAGGGTCAGCATGGATCGCGCTGGCAGGCAGTCATGTCGATTTCCGCGAAGATCGGCTGTGCGCCGCAGACCCTGAACGAGTGGGTCAAGAAGGCCGAGGTCGACAGCGGCAAGCGCTCTGGCATCCCGACCCACATGGCAGAGAAGATGAAGGCGCTGGAGCGGGAGAACCGGGAACTGCGCCAGGCCAACGAGATCCTGCGCAAGGCGAGCGCATAATTTGCGATGGCGGAGCTCGACCGCCGGTCGAAGTGATGGTCGGGTTCATCGACGATCAGCGAGGGAAGCACGGGGTCGAGCCGATCTGCAGGGTTCTGCCGATCGCCCCGTCCACCTACTACGATCACCTGGCGAAGCGGGCCGATCCGGCCCGATTGTCGGATCGCACCCGGCGCGACGCAGCGCTGCGGCCCGAGATCGAGCGTGTCTTCGAAGAGAACTGGCGCGTCTACGGCGTGCGCAAGGTCTGGCGTCAGCTGGATCGGGAAGGCTTCGATGTCGCCCGTTGCACAGTCGCCAGACTGATGAAGGACATGGGTATTCAAGGCATCATCCGGGGCAAGCCGCACAAGACTACGATCCCCGACAAGAAGGCCTCGTGCCCGCTGGACAAGGTGAACCGGCAGTTCCGCGTGCCTGCGCCGAACATGCTCTGGGTCAGCGATTTCACTTACGTCGCCACCTGGAAGGGGTTTGTGTATGTCGCCTTCGTCATCGATGCCTATGCCCGCAAGATCGTCGGCTGGCGGGCGAGCCAAACAGCCCATGCAGGCTTCGTTCTCGATGCCCTCGAACAGGCTGTCCACGATCGCCGCCCAGCCAAGGGCGCGGGGCTCGTCCACCATTCCGACCGCGGGTCGCAATACCTGTCGATCAAATACACCGAGAGGCTGGGCGAGGCCGGCATCGAACCTTCCGTCGGCAGTGTCGGCGATAGCTACGACAATGCCTTGGCGGAGACGATCAATGGCCTGTTCAAGGCCGAGGTCATCCACCGTCGTGGGCCGTGGCGCAACTTCGAGGCTGTCGAATATGCCACCCTCGAATGGGTAGACTGGTTCAACAACCGCCGCCTGCTCGAGCCGATCGGGAACATCCCGCCGGCCGAAGCGGAGGCAAACTTCTACGCTGCTCTGGAAGCTGAAGACATGGCCGCGTAACTAATCCCAATCAGCCTCCGGAAAACCCGGCGCGGTTCAGCTGCCGCTCTTTCTCGATGATAAGGTGGAGGCTCTCGTCACCGCGACCGGAACGCGCGGATCACGGGCTTCTTTCACGACTCTCTTTCAACGCGGAGATGAGCTGATCGCCGAGGTCCGCAGTTCGTGGTGCTGCGTTGATGCGGCAACCCGGCGACCGCGCCGGATTGCGGACAAGATAGCCCGTGCATTTCTGCCGAAGGATAGGGAATAGGGGCGAAGTGATAAGGTCAAAATGCTCCTGCCTTACAAGAAGCGCCCGATGTCATAGCTACCGCTTACCGTCTTTGGGACGAAGTTCCAGAACGCACAATTGACGCGGAAAAATAAACCGCTGAAACCGTTGTCGCCAAGGAGGCCTGGGTGGTCGAAGAGATCGGCCTGAAGAGGTCGGCGCCATTAACAGCCGGACCATCTCCGGGACTTTCCGGCATAGCTTATGGCAGTCCGCATTAAGCAATGCTTTGGGCTCGCCTAGAGGCCCGCTGGCATGTCGCCGCATCGAACAGTGATACGGCGGCCCTTGGTTCGCTCTGACGAGGCCCTCAAGCATCTGAGGCCGCGTTTGTTCCAAAAATTGCCGGGTTCCCGGACGCGAGACATGATCGCGATGCAGGTGAGTGAGAGTTCGCAAGCCTCGGCCAAGAAGAGCCGCCATGCTCAGCTTTTGATCTTCTCTTCGCCGGGAACGTCGGTTTCTTCATGAAGAACGTCCTGCATCCAGATCTTCTGGATCACGACATATGAGACCACGGCCAGAGGAACCGCAAACAAGATACCCACCGGCCCGAACAGCACGCCGAAGGTGAGGATCGCGAAGATCGTGATGGCAGGCGGCAGATCGACGGTGCGTTGCTGAACGAGAGGGGTGATGATGTTGCCTTCGATCTGCTGGACCAGCACGTAGAGGCCGAGCACCATTGCGGCGGTACCCGGCCCCTCTGTCAGCCCAAGCGCAATGGCAGGTATCGCCGCAAGAACAGGGCCTATGAACGGCACGAACTCCAGCAGTGCCGCGATCAGGCCCAAGGCCAAAGCAGAGGGAATGCCAAGCAGCATGAGACCTGCGGTTGTCAGGATCCCTACCAGCACCATCGCGATCAGCTGCCCCAGCAGCCATAGCTTCAGCGCCTCTCCTGCGACCACAAGCGTGTCATCGACCTCATCCCGTGGCCTGGCGGTGAACAACTTGGCTAAGCCGCGCCTGTAGAGGCCGGGGTCGATCGCCAGGTAGATGCCAGCGAAAATCACCAGGAAGATATTGGCGATCGTCGAGAGGATCGTGCCCGAATAGGTGGCGACATTGGCGGCCATGCCGCCACCGCTAAGCACACCCGTCAGGCGCTCCTCAAGCCATGACCGAAGGCCAGAGGTGCCAAGCGCCTCCTCGACTGCCTTGATGAGATCCGGCACGCCCTCGACCAGCGTGTTGAACTGTTCCTGTACTTGCGTGCCCAGCAGGGCGATGAACCCCAACAGCACGGCCGCCACCAGCACCGCGGAGAGCGCCAGCGCCCACCGGTCGGAGAGAGGGGCATAGCGCGTTACCAAGTCCGACAGCGCCCGCAGGAGCACTGCCGTCAGGATAGCTCCGAACGCCAGAAGAAGCACATCCGTAAGGCGCCATACCAACAGCGCGGCCACGATGACAGCCAGCGCGATCAGCATGACCTGCAGGACCCTCCAGGCTTCAGAGCGCGTGAGAGGGCCGCCGTGCTGCCTGTTCACCGTTGTCTCCCTCTGCACATCGACCTGCAACAATCAGCAAACGGGCCGCGCCGGAAGCCGGTTCCCCTTATGGGAAGGGGCGATCAGAGCGGCATTGTCATTCCAAGCCTGCAGCTTCCGCTGCTCTTTTCAAGCTACCGGTCAGGAAGTGGGGGCAGGGGAGAAGGCGCGGCGGCTGCCCGGCTGGCGTCGTGGGCAGAGGAAGGCTAATCAGTCCCCCGTGCCGGGAACGAGGCTGCTTAGGCCGCGATGCAGGCTCTGCCAGCGGCTGGACGGGCGTTCGGGATCGAGAAGCCGGCTCTCTTCAAGCAGAGCCGCTTCGAGGTCAGTCAGTTCCCGTGCCTCGAAAGGGACAAGGGTGCGCTCTGTCGACCTCAGGGCCTCGATCGCCTCCACCAGGGAGCCATTCTTCTGATCAAGGCACTGTTCCAGAACAGCATTGGCAACCCCAAGGTGCTCGGCCACAAGGTCATTCCGCAAGCCAATGATCGACTGGCGCAGTCCGCGATTGTGGCTTTCATCGGGAGAAGCCTCCAGGGCCAGGTCGCATTCCGTGTCAAAGCCAAGGGAGCGGTTGTTGAGGTTGGAAGATCCCACCTTCAGAAGGCAGTCATCTACCACCATGACCTTGGCGTGAACATAGATCGGCTTTCCGAGCTTCGTGACAGGCGTGTAAAGGCGGAACCGCCCATGCCTGTCGGCTTTCCTGATCAGGTCGAGGAGGATAGCTCTGGAGGATCCCATGACCTCCTCCTCCAGCCAACCATCGGCCGTTTCAGGGTTGATCACGATGATTTCTGGCCCTTCCGCCTCCGACAGGCGCGCGGCCATGGCTTCGGCGATCTTGCGAGAGGCAAAATACTGGCTCTCAATGTAGAGCGTGCGCTTGGTTGCGGCGATGGCGGCCAGATAGAGCGCCTCGATCTCATGGACGGCTGAACGCTCGTCGTATTCCGGGGCCGTGCGGGCCACGGCCACATCCACATCGCGAAAGGACGGGGTAAGCCCTTCCGGCCAAACGGCGGCCGTCTGCGGTGGAGCGTCAAGTGCCTCTCCGGTGGCGCGTCTCCACCGGTCCCTCGCCAGTTCCCCCAAAGCACGCGCCGCCTCGCCGTCCACAACGGTCGAGGCATCATGCCAAGGGCCGTAGGACCGCTTCGTCGTGGGTCGGACACGCAGAGGATCGTCATCCAGATGATCCCGCGTGTCCCATCGGTCGCCTGTGATGTCGATGCCGCCGCAGAAGGCCAGTGCGTCGTCGATGACCACGATCTTCTGGTGATGAGCCGATCCGGCAGGGTGCGCGCTGTCCAGCTTGAAGTGGATGCGATCGTCGGTCATCCAGTTCAGGATGACCAAGGGCGTCGTGCCCCTGCCAAGCGCATTGATCGCCCCCAGGTTCCAGCGCAGGACGTGGATCTGCAGCTCGGGGCGCTGCTCGACCGCCCATGTCAGGAACTTGCCCAGCTTATTGGGAACGTCAGAATCCTCTGCCGGACGGTTAAGCGCAATGCGCGTGTCAAAGTCCCAACCGATCAGCATGACGCTGTGTCGGGCCTTCTGGATGGCCGCATGTACCGTGGCAAAGTAGTCTGCCGCATCGATGATCACGGCCATCCGGTCGGCACGAGCAATCTTCCAGCATGTCTTGCTGGGCTGAAGGATCCGCGCTGTTGTATCGACCATGTAAGCTCCTGCGGGCATCCGCAGTGCCCAAAAGCTGGTTACTCTTCTTCGGATCGCCAATCGAGTCTCTGGTCGATCACCACGTGCCATCCTTACGGGCAGATATCCTTCTGTGCAAAACCGGCCGCGTCTCAAGACTAGCCGCGCCCCGACCTCGACATGAGCGTAGAGCGCGGCAGACAGGGCAAGACAAGGCGGACTTTACGTAAGAAACCCGCAGACCCAATCCGGACTGCGGGTCAGTTGTGGTCTGGCTGGCGCTTACTCCACTGCGGCGGGCACTTCCGTGCCGACAGTGCCCGCAGGTTCGGTGATAACCGGGTCTGTTGCGACAGGCTCCTCGATCACCACGGGATCGGCCACTTCCGTCTCCTCGACATCGTCGGCAAACCAGCCGAGCAACCAGCCGAGCAGGAGCAACGCCACCAGAACGGCCGAAGCCAAGACCGAGAAAACTGATGTTACGGCACCCGTCCATATCCTGATAAGCGGCAGTCAGCCGGCAGAGTGACCTGTCCAGGACGAGGAGGAGCGCAGCAGTTGATCTTTGCTGGCTTTCCGACTATGAGCCGTTCAAGCGCAAGGACCCGGTGAAAGCCCGGGTGGCTCTTCCGGCCGCTGATCCGCCGGACAATCCTTTGAAAAACCCTGACACAAGCAATGCCGGACCGTCTTGAGAAAGACCAACCGCTGCAGGGTATGGATGCTTATGATCTCACTGTCCGACTACCGGAACCAATGGTTCGGTAATATCCGCGGCGACGTGCTCGCGGGGGTCGTCGTGGCGCTTGCCCTGATCCCCGAAGCCATCGCCTTTTCAATCATCGCCGGGGTGGACCCCAAGGTCGGGCTCTACGCCAGCTTTTCGATCGCCGTCCTGATTGCCTTTGTAGGCGGCCGGCCCGGCATGATCTCGGCCGCGACAGCGGCCACAGCCGTTCTGATGATCACGCTGGTGCGCGATCATGGGCTGGAATATCTGCTGGCCGCGACCGTGCTGGCCGGCCTGCTCCAGATCGGGGCGGGCTTGCTGAAGCTCGGCCGGTTCATGCGCTATGTTTCCAAATCCGTCATGATCGGTTTTGTGAACGCGCTGGCGATCCTGATCTTCATGGCGCAACTGCCTGAACTGGACCTGTCCCTGCCTGGCGTTACCTGGTTGACCTGGGTGCTGGTGGCAGCAGGTCTTGCCATCATCTACCTGTTCCCGCGCCTGACCACCACAATCCCCTCTCCGCTGGTCACGATCGTCGTGCTGACGGCACTGGTCTGGATGATGGGCTGGGACGTGCGCACCGTGGGTGACATGGGTGCACTGCCCGATACGCTGCCCGTGTTCCTCATTCCAGACATTCCACTGACCCTCCAGACGCTGTTGATCATCTTTCCCTACGCCGCCGCCGTTGCAGTGGTGGGGCTGCTGGAGAGCCTGATGACGCAGAATATCGTCGATGACCTGACTGACACGAAGTCGAACCGCAACCAGGAGTGCATTGGCCAGGGCATCGCCAACACCGCCACCGGCTTCATCGGCGGCATGGCAGGCTGCGCAATGATCGGCCAGTCGATCATCAACGTCAAATCCGGCGGGCGGGGGAGGTTGTCGGCTTTCACTGCTGGCGTCGTTCTTCTGATCCTTGTCGTGGGACTTGGAGGTCTTGTTGCCATCATCCCGATGCCGGCGCTGGTTGCCATCATGATCATGGTGTCGATCGGCACGTTCTCCTGGTCTTCCATCAGGAACCTGAAGACGCACCCGCGGTCATCGTCGATCGTGATGCTGGCGACGGTGGTGACGGTCGTCTACACCCACAACCTCGCCATCGGCGTGCTGGTGGGCGTTATGCTCTCGGGGATCTTCTTTGCGGCCAAGATCGCGCAGCTGTTCCGCATCCGCTCCGCCCTTTCGGAAGATGGGCGCACCCGCACCTACACCCTCGAGGGGCAGCTGTTCTACGGTTCGGCCGAGGATTTCGCCGAAGCCTTCGACTTCCGCGAGGCGGTCGACAGCGTGATCATCGATGTGAGCCGGGCGCATATCTGGGACATCAGTTCGGTCCAGGCGCTGGACATGGCGATCCTGAAGTTCCGTCGCGACGGGGCCGAGGTGCAGCTGGTGGGCATGAACGAGGCATCCGAGACGCTGGTCGACAGGCTTGCCATCCATGACAAGCCCGGCGCGCTCGACAAGCTCATGGCACATTGAGGGAGGGGAAGACGATGACCAACAAGATACTCGCCTTGGTGGACGGCTCGGTTTATTCCGAAAGCGTCTGCCACCACACCGCCTGGATCGCCGGCCGACTGAACGCCAGCGTTGATGTCATGCATGTCCTGGGCCGCCGCGAAGGCGGGGGCACGCAGAACCTTTCCGGGGCACTGACGCTTGGAGCCCGCAGCGCGCTGCTGGCGGAACTGGCGGCCGCAGACGAAAGCCGCGCTCGCCTGGCACAGGCCAAGGGCCGCGCGATCCTGGAGGATGCGCAGAAGATCCTGCAGGCTGACGGCGTCGGACCTGTCGTCCCGCACCTGCGAAAGGGCGACATCCTTGAAGCGGTGCGGGAGGTCGAGCCTGACCTGCGCGCCATCGTCATCGGCAAGCGCGGCGAGGGCGCCGAATTCGCGACGGGTCACCTGGGGTCGAACCTGGAATGGATCGTGCGTGCGTCGAAGGTGCCGGTCTTCGTCGCCTCGCGCGTCTTCAGGCCCATCGGCAAGGTGCTGGTCGCTTTTGACGGCAGCCCCTCGGCAATGAAGGCCATCGACAAGATGTCGAAAAGCGCTGTCTTTGGCGGGGTGGAGATCACGCTTCTTCACGCCGACAACGGCAGCGGGCCGATCGGATCGAAACTTGATGACGCTTCGATGGTGCTGAGCGCGGCCGGCCTGATGGCCGAGGTCCGCACCGTCAGGGGCGACCCCGACGAGGCGCTGCAATCCGTCGTCGCCTCGGAAGGCTTCGATCTTCTGGTCATGGGTGCTTACGGCCATTCGCGCATTCGCAGCCTGATCATCGGCTCGACAACCACCGCGGCCGTGCAGGCCGTCAAGATCCCCGTCCTGCTTTATCGGTGAGCTTCACAGGCACAAAGGCAGCCGCGCCCGGCTGAGGGCGCGAGAACGCTACTGGCACGATCGCAGGGAAAAACTGGACAATGACCAAAGCCGTTGCTTCCTCCGCACCTCAGGGGCCAAAGGAGGCCTCTCGCCTTTTCTGGATGGACATCGTCCGCGGCGCAGCCATCTTGGCCGTGATCACGGTACATTCCGTGACCTTCATCGAGCGCTACGACTTCGAGCCTGCCAGGCTCTGGCGGAACCTCAACGAAACGCTCACCCTTTTCCGGATGCCGATCCTGATCCTGTTGTCCGGCATGCTTTTGCCGAAGTCACTGGCGAAACCTGCGCCCGCCTACTTCTCGGGAAAAGTGCGTGCAATCCTTTGGCCGTTCCTGGTCTGGTCGACAATCTACGCTATGGTGACGGGACTGGACTTCAGCAGCCCTTATGAACTGAGCCAGCTCTACATCGGCAGCAGTCATCTGTGGTTCCTGGCCTTCATCTTCGTCTACTACCTCGTTGCCAGGCCGCTCCGCCCGGTGGACCCCTTCGTCATTGCCGCTGTTGCCTTCGCGCTCTCCGTCATCGCGCCGGAGGGAGAGAAATACTCCGAACGGATCCTCTTCCTCATGTCGCTGTTTTTCCTCGGCAGCGCCCTGTCCAGCCATGCCGCCCGCCTTGGAAACATCCTGAGATCCCCCTTGATCTGGCTTCTCACGCCCGTCGTGGCGGGAGCGGCCTTCATGACGGTGCGCCATGACCTGAACTTCGGGCCCTATTGGGTGGCCCTTTCCCTTGCAGGCTTCCTGTTCTTCTCGGCCCTGGCACAGAGACTGGAGAAGCTGGAGGTCTTTCGTCCCTTGATCTGGATCGGGCAGAGGTCGATCGTGTTCTATGTCAGCCACGCCATCTTCATCATCGTCGTCGCGAGACTTGCTCAGCGGGCAGGAATAACGAGCTACGCCTTCACGGCGACAGCATCTGTCGCGGTCAGTCTGGTCGGGGGGTGGGCTTTGGCCGCAGGCATGGAGAAGTGGGCGCTCCTCAAGTGGCTCTTTGTTCTTCCTGCCCCAGGACGAGGATCACCCATGACGATGCCGACAAGATGACCCCTCAGCAGGGTGCCAGATCAGACCTGACCCGCGCGGCGATGATCCGGCACAGGACCACCATTGCCGCGCACCACAGGCCGAGAAACAGGCTCTGCGTTGGAAAGTCCACGCCGGCATCGATCAGGATGCCGGTCAGGCCGGGTCCGATCGCGGTGGAGATGACCATGATCGTGGTCGCCAGGGACCGGATCGCCCCCAGATGCGCCGTCCCGTAGAGAACGGGGAACAGGACGCCCCAAAGGGATCCTGCCATGCCTTGGGTTACCCCGACAACTGCCAGCGCCAGGTACCATCCGGCCACGCTCTCGGCCGGTCCGATCAGGCTGACGCCGACCCCCATGGGCAGCAGCAGCATCGGAAGCAGTCGGATGGCGCCGAACCGGTCTGCCGCCCATCCTGACGCAAAGGCGGCAGTCACGGTCGACAGGCCGAAAGCGGTATAGCCCGGAGCCATTTCGGCCAGCGTCCAGCCCTTGACCTGCGCCACATGGGCCTGATGAAAGAAGATCACGGTGGCGATGAAGCCGGGCGTCAGCAGCACCGGCAGCAGGGCAGGCAAGAGCCAGTGCCGCGCTGCGTCTCGCCGCCGCCATTGCCGTCCCATCAGCCCCGGCCGGACCCCCTGGACTGCATGGGCCACAGGAGCGCGGTCCTCGGACAGCAACACGGCCAGAAGTGGCGCCACCACGAGACATAGAACTGCTGCCGCGATCAACCAGGTGCTCTGCCAGCCGATGGTGCCGATCAGCACGACCACCAGCAAGGGCACCAAAATCTCGCCCGCCGGATGCCCCAGGTTGGTGATCGAGACCGCCTGTCCGCGCCGTGCCTCGAACCAGCGTCCCATGGCAGTCATGGCAATGTGGCTGAACATGCCCTGACCGCAGAAACGCAGCAGGAACAGGGCAATGCCAAGGATCAGCAGCGAGGGTGACCAGGCCATGCCAACGGCGGCGGCCGCGAAGATCAGCGCCACCGCAGGCGCAAGACGCGACAGCGGCACACTGTCTGCAAGGGAGCCGCGCCAGAACATCATCGCCGCTGCCGACAAGGTGGCAATAGTATAGAGACTGCCCCAGCTGCCATCCGTGAGCCCGTGGCGCTCCTTGATGAACATTGCGAAAAGCGAGATGAACCATGTTTGCCCGAAGGCGGACGTGAAGGTCAGAAGCAGGCCGGCGCAGAGCCAGCGAATATTGCTTCGAAGAAATTCGATCATGGGGAATCCACCGAGGCCGAGAGAGAGCGGCCTTTTGCACAGGCTGCAATGAAGCTCATCTGGCACAGGATGCCGCAGGAGGCAACGTGAGGGAGATGCTGCAACCCGCACGAAAGACAGGTTTGGGCGTCGCCCTCAAGGCTTCCGACTGACGGCAATGGGCTCTTCGCGTCGATGCCTTGGGAAGCACGGACGGCGCCTAGCTAGACGTCCAATAATTCTGTGCATCGGGACCACATTACAGTTGTGACATAAATCGGCCTTATCGCCTCCATTGCTGCTCCAGCACCGTGACGTGCGTCTCGCAAGGACTGATTTTTATGGTCTCCATCAGCAACCGGAGCCGGACCATCTTTTGTGCAGTTCGTGCCGTGTCCAGCATACGAGGGCAGGGATCAGGAAGCTGATATTGACAGGCCGCTGCAAAAAAGCCGCTGGTTTTTCTGACAGCGCATCTCCAGGACTGGCCCGAGTTCGATGAGCTGGTAGGCCGACGGAAGAAAAACCAGTTTGTCTTGAGGGACGCACTATTGCCTTGCCCCGGCAGAACGTCTTTGCTGCAATGCAGCATTTTGCTACGGAAAACCAAGCGCTTGAATCATGTGCCCCGGATCGCTCCTTATAATCCTCGCGTTCCTGCTTATGTTGCATTGCAGCAAGACATTCGCAAAATCCTTTTCGGATGATCTCGCGCGAGCTTCCTTGAACGACCTGGATGCGATGCTCCTGCACTTCGGTGGGGGTCTTTGTGGCGGGCTTCGGGTTCAGGAGAGCGCCTGGAATTTTATCCTATGACCCTCCGCCAAACCGTCCACGCCTCCTCGGAAAATGCCGCGACCTTGCTCACCAAGCTGGCCGCCACCTCCAACCAAGCCGTGAAGAGCCGTGAGAACCTGCTTGCAGAGCTGAATGACGAGCTGACCCGCTACTTTGATGTCGCGGAAGCGCACCTTCTTCCGCTGCTTCGCAAGCAGGACGAGACCAAGGAGATGGCCGCAAATGCCCTGAAGGGCAACAAGGACCTCCGGGCTTCGTTGGACAAGCTGTCTGGCGTGCCGAAGGACCAGGATGCGTTCCTCGCCGCCGTCACGGATCTGAACAAGAACTTCCAGCAGCTCGTCCAGAGCGAGCGCAAGAACCTGCTTCCGGCTGCTCTGAAGGTGCTGAGCAACGAGGAGGCCGCTTCCGTTGCTGCCGCCATGGAGGGTGCCGTCGAAGAGGCCGAAACCGCCAAGCGCGACGAGAAGCGCGAAGAGCGCGCACAGGCCAAACGCGAGGCCGAGGAGGCAGAGCAAGCCGTAGCGGACGAGCGCGCAGCGGCACGAAAAGCCAAGCGCGAGGAGCGGGCTGAAGCCGAGCGCCAGGAAGAGGCGGCCGAGGAAGCTGCACGGGCCGAGCGTGCGGCGGCGAGGGTTCGGAAAGAGGCGGAGCGAGCCGCACGGGAGGGGACCGAGAAGGTGGCCAAGACAATGCAGCGCGGCGCGGCCGCAATGCAGGACGAGGCGCGCCAGCTGACCGAGACGCTGACAGAACGGACGCAGCAGGCTGCCTCGGACAGCCGTGAAGCGCTGACGATCTACAGCGAGGCAGCACGGACGCTGGCTGCGGACCTGCAGGTGGTGACGAATTCGTCTTCTGCCACGACGCAAGCCGTGTCCGATGTGACCTCTGCCTGGTCCGACTGGTTCCAGAAGACCACTCGCGCCCAAGCAGACGCATCACAGAAGCTGCTTCACGCCAAGTCGGTGAAGGATGTTGCAGTGCTTCAGCGGGAGTTCGTCGTCAATGCCATGCACAACTGGATGGAGCGCCGTTCGGCCATGCTCCAGATCGCGCAGCGTAGCTCGGAACAGGCGCTGAGCCCGCTTCAGGCGCGCATCAGCGAAACGGCATAAGGCCGAACCTTCCGGCGCAAAGAGCGTCGCTGCGTCCCCGCAGCGGCGCGATATATACCGGCACTGCAAGGGGCGGGCAGCGCCGCAGGGTGCCGCGCGCGCCTCTTGTTTCCCAATGTTGCAAGGATAATTACGTTGATCATAGCCAGTACAAACGCTTGGGCCGAGTTGGCAAAGGCCAGCTCTACCATGGTGACAACAAGTCTTCAGATGAATGAGATGATGGCGGCCTCCGGCAGCGTCATAGGCGCGCGCCTGACGATCATGGGCAAGGCGGCCAGTTGCCCTGCCAAAGCCGACTATGCGGAGATCGGCGGCATGGTGCAGGAGAAGCTGATAGCTATGTCGCAGGTCAACCAGGCGCTTCTGGCGCAATGGGCGACGATGCTGGCCGAAACTTCCGACCGAACAAAGCACTTGGGCAGCCTGCTGTTTTCCGGCCGCCTCGTTAGCGCGCGTGGTCTATCGGACTTTGGCGAGGCTTGGTTGGCACACGGAACCCGCATGATTACCCGAAGCATGGATGCAGGCGGCTTGGCCTTGGCGCCGGTTCACAAGCAGGCCACAGCCAATGCAAAACGTTTAAGTTAGCAAGGTCAGTCTGTCTAGCAACTGGGCCCGTCCCGGCCTGTGGCAAGGCAAGGATCGAGAGAGCCATGGCTCAGCAGAGTGGTCAAGTAGCAATGGGACTGCAAGGCTCCGGGCATGCGCTTTAACACTCATAAGTTACAAAGACCGTGTGTGCTCCCGGGTTAGGTCTTCAAACTCCTACAGAACCTGGCGCTTTTTGTTTCGCTTGGTTGCAGGTTTACTGGCATCCTAGGCCTTGCCATGCGCTTCCTTTGCCAGACGAGCCTTTCGCAGTCTCGAAGTTTTCTCTTCTGTAGCTGCCTTTCTGGCCTCGATCTCGCCAAAGGCGCGGTCGCGCGCGGTGCGGGGGGCCTGGGTCTTGTTGAAGGCGTCCTCTGCCTGTTGACGCTGCCGGCTGTGGCTCTCGCTCATTGCAGTGCTTCCTATTCTTGCTCACCCGCATCCGGATTGCGTGGTGTCGAAGTTGCCTTACCAAAACAAGTCGGCGCCGTTCGGGCGGCTCTGTGCTGCATGCGCTCAGTAGCGCTGCGTGCCGACATCAGCAATGGCAACATGAAAAGCGGCAGGGCTTCCGCCGCTTCATGATGACGAGCGCGCTTAACCTTCAAGGGGGCTTGTCTCCTGCGGACCCCCTTCGGACTGCATGTCGACTTTTGCTTTGGCGTCATCCGCGGCCCGTTGGAGCTTGCCGCTCTTTGGCTGATCCTTGCACGGCTCTCCTTGCGGAGCGGATCGCTTTGCGGTTCGAACGTAATTATCGAGAGTTGTCTTTTCGGCACCCATCAGCGGGTCCTCCAGTTTGCAGGCAGGGAATTCCTGCCCGCATGACATAAATGGGGCACAAGGCATCGCTTTCACACCAGTTACGTCTTCTCTTTCGTTCGGCATCCATTGTTGCCACCAGTGACGCTGCTGATCCACATCAGCCCTTGGGCGTCGAAACCGTGGTAACAAGAGCCAGCTTCCGTTCAGCGAGAGGTTGGTGCAAGTCCTGAGTAGGTGGGGTGAGGCTTGTGCGGCCACGGCCGCTCGACCGTCGCATCAGCTTTTTCAACGCAGCCAACCGCGGCCCAAAGTGTCTCTGCGCCTGGTGCGGGTTCTTCCCGCATGCCGCCGATAGAGCCATTCGTCAAGGAGAACAGGATGAACACGCGATCTTCTACGTCACTTGTCGTCTTCAAGCACCCGTTTGTTCTTCCTGGATCACCAGAAGAGTTTCCTGCCGGGCAATACGAGCTTCTGGTTGAAGAGGAGCTGCTTGACGGCCTCAGTTTCCCAGCATTCCGCGAAACGGCAGCTTTTCTGCTGATCTTCGGCCCAAGTCTTGGGTCGGGGCCCAAGGAGATGCGGTCCACGACACGGGCAGACGTGCAGGTGGCGCTGGAGCATGATGCAGAACTGGCAGTCCGCGCTGCCGGAGTTGAAGTTGCGCCGTCCGCAGACGGAAACAGCGGGACCGGCACCGGGGCGACGACGCAGTTGCAGGAGGTCCGGACGGCTCAGGAGCGGATCGAGCAGTGGATCAACACGCTGATGTCGCCTCTGCCGCACTAGACGCTCTGCTGAACACTTGATGCTGGACAAGCCCGCCGGCCGGGTGCCGGCCGTGTCACGGCTGCCGCAACAGCGGCAAGCTTTGATCCAGATAGGCGTCATCGAAACCTGCAAGGCTTGCAAGGCGGCCGTAGTCTTGGAACGTGACCTTGTTGTCGCGGAAGGTCGCAAGACCTTCTTCGCGCAGGAACCGCAGCACCCGGTTCACGTGAACCGCGCTCAGCCCAAGCGCGTCTGCCAGATGATACTGGGTCAGCGGACAGCCATAGCCTTCTCGACTTCCGAGACCGACCAGCGCCAGCCTGGAGCCCAACTCTAGCAGGAAATGCGCGACGCGAGCGTCGGCGGCGCGGCGACCGATGCCTACAAGGTGCTCGACTAACATCGCTTCATCACGGGACGCCGCCCAAAGAACTGCCGCTGCCAGCCGAGGCGCCCGCTCAAATGCGCTGATCAGATCGCTTGCCGACACCTCCGCCGCCTCGATATCGCCCACAGGCTCGAAGCTGTGATCCGACGTCCGCAGCAGCACGCTGCGCAGTCCCAGAAAATCACCCGGTATCTGAAAGTCGATGATCTGGCGCGAGCCGTCCGCCTGGATCTTGTAGGAGCAAACCCAGCCCGAAGCGAGGATGTAGGCCGCGTGCTTTGACTGACCTTGGTGTACCAGATCCCGCCCTGCCACGAAGCGCCTTCTGCGCTGATGCAGGCCAGAAAGTATGGTAAGCTCGTCTTCAGAAAGCGCCACAAAGGCCGCGAGCTTCCGGCTCAGGGGATTTCCATGCTGAGCATCCATGGTGTCCTCCTGAGAAACATCAGCATTGGGGCAGATGATTGCGCAAAGGCTGCTTTCGATCAGTCGGGGCCGCCACATGTTCGGGCAGAGTGATTGGAAGCACCGGCTCACAGTAGCCTGCGACAGTCCCCCGTGTGAAGGATCCGACAGATGACCCTGCAAGACAAGCCTTCAGGCCTCGCGGCACTGTCGATCTGCGAGGCGCTGCTTCTGGCGATTTACGATCACAAGCTGCTTCCGGAAACCGAGATTATCGGCCTACTCAGGGATGCGGCCGCAACTCATGAAAACGCCGCCCGGATCACAGGTGCGGAAGCCAGGAACGTGACATTGCACGAAGCCGCGGCCACTTTGATCAACCGCATCACCCTGGGTGGAACCTCGGGCAGCAGGCGCTGAGCCTGCAACAGCAAAGGTCAGCGGCCCCATTCTGACCGGTCGATGAAGCTGTTGGTGCCAATGAAGGCGCCGGCGACCCAGTACCCGCCATTCCCTGAAAGGAAGCACCATGGAAGAACGTCTTGTGGATATCGTCGGCCGCAATGGTCAAGTCCTGCACACCTATCCTGTCACGCTCGGCGGCCAGCAGGGAAGCCGCGAGGATCACGAGTTCCTGGCCAAAGCCTTGGAGGCCGCCGCTCATGGGCAACTTGTCCCTGACTCCGACCTGGCGGGCCTGAGCGCGCGGATGCACCAAAGCCGGGGCGGCCGCCTGCAGCCTTCCGGCGACAAGATTGGCACGATGTCCGAAACAAAGCTCGGGCTGGAGCAACTGGTCCGCGAGCGCGCCTACGGTCTTTGGGAACAGGAGGGGCGACCCGATGGAAGCGCGGACGAGTTCTGGCACCGCGCCCTCGACGAACACCTGCGCGGCCGGGCCTACGTTCTGTGGCAGCAAGAGGGCAGTCCGGAAGGCGCCGCGGATGCCGACTGGAACCAGACGCGGAAGTTCGAGTCGCGCTGAAGGATGGTCCGCGGCCGCGGCGACCATCATCGTGAGTTCTATTTTCCAGTTTTTCTTGCTCAGACGTAAGACAGGGGCGTACTTCAGTCTTCCTTGGAAACTTCGACCTGAACGTCCATTCCGAGGGAGCGGGCACCTGTGGCCGCGTAAGTCCCGACAAGGGGCAACGCCTGCGCTGCTGTGCGGGTGGCAGCGATCCGGATGAGGTTTTTTCCAGCAATGATCCGGTTCGTCGGGTCAAATTCCACCCATCCTATTCCTGGAACGAACACGTCCGCCCATGCATGGGTCGATCCGCCGCCCGTGACTGCTCCAGCCGTATCAGGGAACGTTCTGCGGCCAAGGTCTATAGCCGGATCATAGAGATATCCGCTGACGAAACGCGCGGCAAAGCCGAGGGCACGCGCGGCCTCCATGAAAAGAACTGCAAGGTCGCGGCAGGTGCCGCTGCCGAGACGGATCGTCTCTGCCGGGGACTGGACGCCTTGTTCATCTCGACGACCATAGGTAAATCTTTCATGAATCGCCTGCACCAGATCGTCCAGAAGCGCCATGGTTTCTGCCGCGGCAACTGGCAAGACAGTGGCCAGCCATCTGTCAAGTGCCGGTCGCGCAGATGGGGGTCCGCGCCGCAACAGCGGCGAAAGATCTACCCGTTCGTCACGCCCGTAACGGAATGGGTAGGGCCCCGCATGCGGGGCCAGGCGACTGATTGGCTCATCGTAGCCATAGCGGCGCACCGTCAGCTCGCTGGCAATCACAAGTTCATCGGCAGGATTGGGGAACGTCAACAGAGCTACGGAGTTCCCAAAAGTGTCATATTCCCATCGGACAGTAGGAGCAGGCGACACTGACAGGCTCGACGTCAGAAGCCGCATGTCGTGCCCATCCCGGGGACGTATCATCAAGCGGTGGACACCAAAATTCACCGGTCGGTCATAGGAGTATCGGGTCCGGTGCCGGACACTGAATGTCGTCACCTAGCTTGCTCGCCTTGCATGGACTGTTCCAGTTCTCTCGGAGGCTGCACACGAGCGGTACCCGCATTCAACCATCGCCCCTTGTAAGGAGGCACGCAATGCTCATTCGTTTCGGCTTTGAAATCGTCATCAACGCCCCGACCCCGGTTCCGTTGATCCTTGCGCTGTCGCCGCACCCCTCGGTCGCCGGCCGCATCCTCGGCGCGAACAGAATTCTGACAGAACCACAGATGCCAGTGGAAGAGTTCATCGACCCGTTCGGCAATCGCCGGGCACGGCTGGCCCTGCCGGCCGGTCGGTCACGGCTGTGGTCCGATGACGTGATCCAGGTTGACGGGCAGCCTGATGTCTTCGATTGGAACGCCCGCCAGCACCAGATCGCGCACCTTCCCCCCGAGACGCTCCCCTTCCTGACGGCCAGCCGCTATTGCGAATCCGATGTGCTGTCGCAGCAGGCTTGGGATCTCTTCGGAACAACGCGGCCCGGTTGGGCGCGGGTGCAGGCGATCAGCAACTTCGTCCACAACCACCTGACCTTTGGCTACAAGTTCGGCCGCCCTACGAAGACGGCGGTCCATGCGATGTCCGAGGCCACGGGGGTTTGCAGAGATTTTGCGCATCTGGCGATCACACTGTGCCGCGCGATGAACATCCCGGCCCGCTATGCCAGCGGCTACTTAGGCGATATCGGCGTTCCCCCGTCAGGTCCTGGCGACTTCTGTGCCTGGTTCGAGGTTTATCTCGAGGACCGCTGGTACACCTTCGATGCTCGATACAACACTCCGAGGATCGGCCGTGTCTTGATGGTACGTGGCCGCGACGCGGCGGATGGCGCCATGATCACCTCCTTTGGACGCTACACGTTGGAGACGCTCCGGGTCTGGACAGACGAGCTTCCAGAAGGAGCGACGGAGGCGGCCGTGCTGACCCAGCTTGAGCGGCTCCCGGAGGCGCCGGCCCTCACCCTTGCCATGGCTGGCTCCTCCTGATCGGGGTCATGCGTCAGATGCAATTTGCACCTGACGCCTCTGATCCGAGGCAGAACCAAAAAGGCGTCAGCTGGGCGTTGATGATGTAACCGCCCCCCGACGCCATCAGTGTGCCAGAGTGGGTTTGCGAGGATCCACATAAGGGGGGCACATCATCAACGCCCTATCAGCTACTTGCGCATTCGTGACATGAGTTTAGCCTTATCGCCTCCGTTGCTGCGTGAGCGACGTGGCCGGCGCCCTCGGCCGGGTTCGCGGGACGGTCGAATGGATCCGCCCGAACCAGAACGTCCCCTTCTGAATCGAGTGACTGTGCAACGTGAGCAGCGCAGGTTTAACTATCGCTAGCTATCAGGTGCTCTTGCGCCGCATGACGCTCGCGATTTCAGCTTGTAGCTGATGTTGATGATACGGCTTCGATATTCTCGGCAGCTTCAGGACGTCGTTCTCGGGAAGCTCCGCATAGCCGGTGGCCAGCAGGATCGGGAGGTCAGGGTAGAGCCTGCGTGCGGCATGTGCCAGCTGGCCGCCGTTCATCTTCGGCATCGAGAAATCGGTCATGAGCAGGTCGAAGGCCGGCTCTGTCTGCAGGATCTGCAGCGCCTTGGCGCCCGAATAGGCGGGCGTCACGTCGTGGCCGAGGTCTTCCAGCATGTCGACGCTGCTCATCGAAATCAGGGGGTCGTCGTCGACCATCAGGATGCGCAGGGGCCGGCCATTGCCGGTGTCCTGAGCAGGTTCACTGACAGGTTTCTCGCTGATCCCGCTAATGGTGCTTGTTTCAGTGACCGGAAGCCAAAGCTCTGCGGTCGTGCCTTTTCCGAGCTCGCTGGCAAGATGCAGCCTGCCGTTCAGCTGCAGCGCCAAGCCGTGGATCATGGGCAGACCGAGCCCGCTTCCCTTGCCGACGCCCTTGGTCGTGAAGAAGGGCTGGGTCGCCTTCTCAAGCGTTTCTGCGTCCATTCCCTCTCCGGTGTCGGCGATGCTCAGGCAGACATAGCCGCGTGGCGGTGCTTGCGGATCATCCTGCAGGATGCGTTGGTCGACGCTGACCGTGATGACGCCGCCGTTCGGCATCGCGTCCCGCGCATTGAGAACCAGGTTCAACAGGGCCAGGTCGAACTGGTTGTCGTCCACAAGCGCCAAGGGCAGAGGCTGGGCGAGGTTGAACTTCAATTCCACGCCGTCGCCGACCGAGCGGCGCAAGAGGTCTTCGGCACGTTCCACAAGGCGAACCAGGCTGTGCGGCTCAACCGTCAACTCCTGCCGCCGCGCGAAGGCAAGCATCCGTTGCGTCAGCGTCGCGCCGCGCGTTGCGCCCTGGATGGCGCCTTGGATCAGCCGGTGCGCCCTGTCGTCATGCCCGATCCGCTTTTCCAGCAGCTCGAGGTTGGACATGACGGCCGTCAGCAGGTTGTTGAAGTCATGCGCGACCCCGCCTGTCAGCTGGCCCAGTGCTTCCAGCTTCTGGCTTTGACGAAGGGCGGACTGCACTTGGAGCAGATCTTGCTCGCGCGTCTTCGCGTCCGTCATATCCCGCCCGATGGCAATGAAGCTGATCCCGCCAGGATCGGGCACAACGGTCCACTGGAACGGCTTGTACTCGCCTGCTTTGGTGAGCAGGCGGTTTTCGTACTGCACCGAAAGGCCAGTCTCGCCCATCCGCACAAGTGCGGCCGAGGTCGCTTGGATGTCATCACCGTGGATGAGGTCCGAGTAGGGCGTACTGAGCAGTTCGTGCTCGGAGAACCCAAGCAGGCGCGTCCAGGCTGGACTGGCAGCCAGCATCTTCCCGCTATAGTCGGCGTGGGCCAGCATGTCGGCTGACAGTGTCCAGAGCTGGTCGCGCTCGGCGGTGCGGCCGGCAAACGCCCTTGCCTGCGCCCGCTCCTCCGTTACGTCTCGCCCGACACCGTAAAGGCGGTCTCCCCCAGGGTCAGGTGACAGGGTCCAGACAAAGGTGCGCCATGTCCCGTCAGCTGCAAGAAGCCGATCCTCCAGCAACACAGGACGCTGCGTTTCCTTCATCTCGGCCAGAAGCGCCGCGATAGATCCAACCTCCTCCGGATGCAGGATCTCCACATAGGGACGGCTGAGCAGCCATTCCTCGTCATAGCCCAGCACACGGGACCAGGATGGGTTCACCCGGAGCAGCCGTCCGGCGTAGTCGACCACCGCCAACAGGTCGGGGCTCAGCTCCCACAACTGGTCGCGCTCTGCAGTACGCGCCGCAAGTTCTGCATCGCGGGCCCGTTCGGCTGTCACGTCGCGGCCGGTGCAGTAAACGAGACCGTCCTCTGGAACGCCCACCCACGATATCCATTGGTAGCGCCCGTTCTTGCTGCGGAACCTGTTCTGGAAGTGAAGGACGGGCTGTCCTGCCTGCGTGAGGGCGAAGCTCCGCTGCGTCCGTTCCACATCGTCGGGATGGAGCATGTCCCAGATCGACAGATCAGCCAGCTCGGCTTCAGACCAGCCAAGCAGTGCGGACCAGGCAGGGTTGAAGGCTTCCAAACGCCCAGCTGGGTTCAAGGCACCCATCAGATCGGGGGTGATCTGCCAGGTGCGGCCGCGGGCCAGCGTCCGCTCCCTTACCTGCCGCTCCAGGTCAAGGTTGAGCTTACGCAAGGCGGTCTCGCTGGCCTTCAGGTCCGCAACGGCGTTGACGCGTTCGATATGCGCCCAGGACCGTTCGGTCACCTCGTGCATCAGGCTCAGCTCTTCCTCTGTCCAAACCCGCGGCGTCCGGTCATGGACCGCCATCAGCGCGGTCAGGCGCCCTTCCTTGATCAGAGGCACGCAAATCGTGGCGGCGATCCCGATGTTACGGAACGTGGCAGCCTCTTCCGGAGCCAGTTCCTGCAGATTGTCCGCAACGATCAGCGGCTGGCCGGATGTCAGCTTGTGGACGGCAAGCCTGCCGAAATCAGCGAGCTTGTAGTGCCCCACGATGCTGGTTGCCCCTGGCTTGGCCCAATCCCCACGGATCGTGAAGCCGTCCTGATCCGCATCCATGCTGGCGTAAGCACAAACCGAGGCGCCTATGTTCTCGCCCAGCATTCGAGTGGTCACGGTCATGACGGCATTAGGGTCGCTCAATGGGCCGGTGGCCGCATTGAGATCGTCAAGAAAGCGCAGCCGTGCCTCGCTGGCGACGAGGGCGCGTTCGGCCCGGACCTGGGCGGTCGTTTCGACAACCGAACAGAACACGCCGGCAATGCTGCCGGTATCGTCCCGCACCGGAGAGTAGGAGAAGGTGAACCATGCCTGCTCCGGGTATCCCCTACGGTGTACCGCCAGTGGCAGGTTCTCATGGAAGATCGCCTCACCTGCCAGGGCGGCTGCAATCATTGGTCCCACATCAGGCCAGATCTCGCGCCAAACCTCGTCCATTGCCCGGCCCCAGGCTTCCGGGTGTTTTGAGCCCAGGATCTCCGCATAAGCGTCATTGTAGATGAAAGAGCGAGCAGCTCCCCAGGTCACAAACATGGGAAACTTCGAGCTCAGCATGAGCTCGGTGACACTGCGCAGCGACTGCGGCTAGGCTTCACGCGTGCCAAGAGGTGACGTGAGCCAGTCGAACTTTTCCATAAGCGAGGCAACGGTGACCACGCCAGAAACGTCTTTGGCGGCAGAAAGTGTTTGGTTATTCATCTGCAGCCGATCTTCATTGCGTTCACTCTCTGCCGGTGTCGCAGCACATTTATGCAGATAGCGGCAGCAAGTCGAGGCTTGCACTTCAGGCCCTGAAGGAGCCTGACTGGCGGGATGATGGCCTGACGAGGCGCAGCACTTCGTTTTGGTAGAACGACGAGGGATCAAACGAAGCGTGTTTTTCAACAGTATCACCGGACAGCTGCCGCCCGCCTCGCGGTATGATCGGTCTTCTATGCGGGAAATGGCAGTCTTGCGGCAGTACGAGCGTAAATCAATGCCGCGCCGAATGTTATCATTCACCTACCTCGAAGAGCTTGGAAAGAATGATCTCTATGGCTGATCGATGTGACTAATAAATTAAGGTCTGCTTCAGAGGGTGCGAATTTCCTTGTGCGATAGCTAAATAGGCAGATGGATTACCTTGAGGCTGATACACTTGTCAGATGCATCTACACCCAGAGGGGTTTCGCACTTTCCTCTGCCCCCAATAGACAATCCCTTCGCAGCCGCGTTCGCTGTCACCCGCATGCCAATGCTGGTGACGGACCCACACCGGCCGGACAACCCGATCATCTATGTGAATTGTCTGACGTCAGCGCCCATGGAACAGATTAGGCCGATTGCGTGACCAAAATCGACCGCAAGCGCTCCTTCATGTCGGTTGCCCGACCGGATCGCGAGTTGGACGACGGCGAGATGATGTTGCTGCACAGCAAGCTTGAAGGCTGGGCCAAGATGTTTGCGAGATCGAAGGAAAGCGAGTTGGAGGCGCTGATTCCCATCCGCGACGGTGCGCGTCAAGCGGAGGCCGCCGAGAAGCTGGAGGTCAGCCTGTCCACTCTGAAGCAGCGGCTCGACAGCGCGCAGAAGAAGCTTGGGGCCCCTAACGCTCTCAACGCCGTCGCGAGGGCGGTCAGGCAGAACCTGATCTGAAGCAGATAGAGGGTCCGGTTATCAGCTGAACACCTGCGGCATTGGCGGTCGACCTGCGCACACCACCAAGGCCTCTCGATGTTCAGCTCCTTTTGGCCTCAATCGAACTGATACCGTGCACGGGCTTCGGTGAAGGAGATCAGCTTCTCTTGATGAGCGTCCCACAGGTGGAGGTTCATCCCGGCAAGACTCTCGCGGATGGTCAGGCGCTGCGCTTCGGCCAGTTCGCGGTGGTCGCGGATCACATCGGGCAGGCGGTAGAAGGGGATGCGCGAGTAAAGATGATGAACATGGTGGATGCCGATGTTTCCTGACAGCCAACGCAGGGGCTGCGGCAGGACGTAGTGTGAACTGCCGTCGAGAGCCGCATCATGAATTTGCCAGTTCTCGCCTGTGTACCAGTGCGTTTCCTCGAACTGGTGCTGCACGTAAAACAGCCAGACCCCAATCGTCGCTGCAACAATCGTCGTGGGCAGAAAAATCAGCAGCACAGGCAGAAGGCCTCCGAACCACAGGATCAACCCCAGCATGACGCCGATGCTCGCGTTGGTGCCCATTGTCGACATCCAAGAGCGCCGCTCCGATCTCATGGCTCCAATGGGAATGCGGTTTTGCAAGAAGAAGAGATAGCTGGGCCCCAGCACGAACAACACCACGGGATGACGATACAGACGATACCTGAAGCGCCCGCTCGGTGAACGTGCTTGATATTCATCAAGCGTCAGGGTCAGCACGTCTCCGATCCCGCGCTGATCAAGGTTGCCGTGATAAGCATGGTGGATCGCATGGGTGCGTCGCCAGAGTGCATAAGGGGTGAGGGTCAGAACACCCAGTAGACGACCCAGCCAATCCTGCGCACTCCTGTTCGTGAGGAAAGCCCCGTGCCCGCAGTCGTGCTGAATGATGAAGAGCCGCACGAGAAACAAGCCATTGAACATGGCTAAAGCCAATGTCAGCGCCCAGCTGACCGACAGCGCCATCCAAGCCAAAGCCCACAGGATGACGAAGGGCACCAAAGTCACTACCAGTTCAAAAAGGCTCCGGCGGTTGGAAGGCTCGCGATAGCGCGCAAGTATCCTGAGCCATTCGCGCGATGTGCGGGGAGAATGATACTTGTCGAGCATCAAAGCCTATAGCTTAAGGGCCAGTCTCACTCTGGCGGTTAACAGCCTTCCCAGAAGGCAGCGACATGAGCGTCCTGCATGCAATGCAGGGGGAGAACATTTTTGAATGCTCTGCTGACCTCATTAGTTCCGTAGTCAAAGCCCTTTGCGCCGGTGTTGATTGTCGGAAGGCAGCGCATCATGAGACATCGCGAGCAGGTTTCTGGAGGGGGTGCTTGCCAGCACCCTCTCCAGCGCGATGCTCTTTCCTTAAAAGCTACTCTTTAGCTGTGCCAGAAGCACATGGCCCTATGCTCGCTCACGAAGAGCATCAGGTAGGATACTGCCAGAATAAAGAGCGTTTTTCTTGCATCCGCCTACCTTACGGAGCGCAATGCATGACTGTCGCTCGGGGAAACGTTCCAGAAGTCCTGTGCGCCGTCCGTCTTTGCTGCCCGCCACTGTCAGAAAACCTCCATTTTTATGACAGCCCCCTACCTAAATCAGTTTTCTGATTTCCATTATAATATATTGATATAGCCGAAAAATACGAGGGCAGGGGGGCTAGGCTTCGGTCGCTGCGGTGGCAACAGGTACCTAGGCTCCAGACCCATTGATTTTACGCCCTTTGCGTGATTCAGGCCGCCGCAAGGAGACCTGATCGATGAGCAACCTGTTCTGGCTGACCGAGGCGCAGATGGCGCGCCTTCGCCCCTACTTCCCCAAGAGCCATGGCCGTCCCCGAGTTGACGATCTGCGGGTGCTGAGCGGCATTATCTTCATCAATCGCAATGGTTTGAGATGGTGCGATGCGCCGAGTGAATATGGACCTGCCAAGACGCTTTATAATCGCTGGAAGCGCTGGAGTGACAACGGGGTCTTCGCCCGGATCATGGTCGGCCTGGCCGCCGAGAGCACCGATCCGAAGACAATCATGATCGATGCAACCTATCTGAAGGCGCATCGCACGGCTTGCAGCCTGCGGGCCAAAAAGGGGGGCGCAGTCGCCAGATTGGTCGAACGAAAGGCGGCATGAACACCAAGCTGCACGCCGTCACCGATGCGAAAGGCAGACCTATCCGGTTCTTCATGTCGGCAGGACAGGTCAGCGACTACACCGGCGCAGCGGCGCTTCTGGACGGCCTGCCGCAGGCTGATTGGTTCTTGGCGGACCGAGGCTATGATGCTGACTGGCTGCGAAAAGCGTTGCAGGACAGAGGGATAAAAGCTTGTATCCCTAGCCGGAAGTTGCGCAAGAAAACCGTGAAATACGACAAGCGCCGCTACAGAAGGCGCAATCGCATCGAGATCATGTTCGGGCGGCTGAAAGACTGGAGACGTGTCGCCACGCGTTACGACAGGTGCCCGGAGACATACCTCTCCGCAATAGCATTGGCCGCAACCGTCCTATTTTGGCTGTGATCAAGAACGAGTCCTGAGCCTAGCCTTAAGGCCTTGCTAGAAGACGGACGTTATGCCGGAAAAGCAGCGCCAAGGTGCTGTGGCCCAGTTAATCTGCTGCCTGCCGCACAAAGTGGGGGTATCGCAAGCGAGCGCGGAGCCTGAGCCGGCCCGCACTCTCCATCAGGGGCCGTACGGGCCGTTCGCGGTTGAGGTGAAGTGGGAACAGCTGCTATGCAGGACCTTTCTACCGTCGCTGCGGTCGCACGACCGACAGTTGCTGCACCTGTAAGCGTTGCCGAGAAAAGGGACCTTCCCTATCCTGCTCTCAAAACGATCGAAGGGCCGGATGAACGCGCTGACGACGACCGAGGGTCAAAGCAACTTGCCGCGATACTTCGCGCCCGTTTTTGCGAGGTCCCGTGGAATGGAGGCGGGGAGGATTACCTTCGTGCTGCCCGACGGCCGCCGGTTTTGGGCCGAGGGCGTGCAGTCGGGACCCGTAGCGGAGCTGCACGTTCATGATCCCAATCTCTTTGTGCGGCTGATCCGCGAGGGGCAGTTGGGGTTCGCGGAGGCATATCTGGACGGCGGATGGTCGACACCGGATCTACAAGCTTTTATGGATCTTGTTCGCGCCGCTGGCGGCGACATCTACGATGGCTTTCCGGGCATATGGATGCTCCGGCTCCTGGAGCAGGCACGGCACGCGTTCCGCGGCAACACGCGGTCTCAGGCGCGGCGCAACATTGCTGCTCACTACGACCTTGGCAACGATTTCTATCGGCTCTGGCTCGGCGACACGATGACTTATTCTGCAGCAATGTTTGCGACCGGGCAGGAGAGTCTGAAGGCGGCGCAACATGCCAAATACGCGCGCCTGATCGATGAGATGGGTGCCGAGCCGGGCGACCAAGTGCTGGAGATTGGCTGCGGCTGGGGCGGCTTCGCTGAATACGCTGCGGCCGAGCGTGGGCTGCGGATTACTGGGCTCACCATCAGCCAGGCACAGCATGACTACGCACGGGAGCGAATCCGGCGCGCCGGTCTCGACGACCAAGTCGACATCAGGCTCCAAGACTACCGGGACGCGCGCGGCACTTATGACGGCATTGCCTCGATCGAAATGTTCGAGGCTGTGGGTGAGCGCTACTGGCCGGTTTACTTCGACACCGTGCGCGAATGCCTGAAGCCCGGGCGCCGCGCGACATTACAGATCATCACCCTTCCCGACTGCCGCTGGAAGGTCTACCGCGGCGGCGTGGATTTCATCCAAAAATACATCTTCCCAGGGGGCATGCTTCCCTCGCGCAGCGCGCTCCTTACCGAATTCGAGCGAGCTGACTTGAGGTTCGTCCGCTCGGTGGAATTCGGCGACAGCTACAGCCAGACGCTCCGCCACTGGCACGACACGTTCAACGAAAACTGGAGTGAAATCGCCGACCAAGGCTTTGATGAGAGGTTTCGGCGGATGTGGAACTTCTATCTTACCTCCTGTGCCGCGGCCTTTGCGGTCGGGAACTGCGACGTAACGCAGATCACGGTGAAGCGGCCGGCCTGAGATGGCCGCCGCGCGTCGCGTAGGGCGCCGCCACCGCGCTGCCGCTCCTCCGCTGGTCGGAAAGGATCATCGGTGCTACCCCATGGTATTCACCTGCCAGAGTTGAACGTGGCGGTTTGTATATCAACTCGCGAGGACGACGATGCTCAGCCGCCTTTACACCCTCTGGGCAACCCTGCGGACCAGCTTATGGTTTATACCCACGCTCATGGGGGTCGGCGCGATCGGTCTGGCGATCCTGGCCCTCAAGCTTGATGCCCACGTGCCGGAGGAACAGGCGCGGCGATTCTGGCTCCACAGCGGCGGACCTGAGGACGCCCGCAATCTGCTGTCGACCGTCTTTTCCTCGATGGTCACGATGGCGTCACTCGTCATATCGATCACCATGGTGGTGCTGACGCTTGCGGCAAGTCAACTTGGTCCGCGCCTCGTCCGGAATTTCATGGGCGATCTCCGCACACAACTCGTGTTCGGCATCTTCTTGATGACCATCATTTACTGCCTGCTCGTACTTCGCACCCTTAACAGCGGACTGGACGACGCCGCGGTGCCGCACATTGCGGTTACCCTCGGCACTGCGCTGGCCCTGATAAACCTTTTCGCGCTGCTGTTCTTTATTCATGTCCTGGCTCGGTCGATCATTTCCGATACAGCGATCCGGCGTGTCGATCGAGATCTCCGCCACGCGATCTCAAATCTATTGCCGAAGGAGGGCAGAAGGCTCACTGAGCGGCAGTCGGCGGATGATGTGCTTCCCGCAGATTTCGATGAGTGTATGACCTCTTTATGGATGTCCGGTGAAGGCTATGTGCAGGCGATCGAGTATGAGCGGCTTGTTCGCATCGCGAGCCGGCACAAGGCGGTGATCCGCTTGAACTTCCGTGCCGGTCATTTCGTCATTCGTAATTCATACAGGGCCGATATCTATCCAGGGCGCCTGTTGGAGCCAGATCTGGCCACCAAATTGGAGGGCGCGATCCTGATCGGCAACGAGCGCACGCCGGTTCAAGACATAGAATTCGCAATGCGACACCTGGTCGAGATAGCCTTGCGCGCCCTTTCATCTGGCATCAACGATCCCTTCACTGCCATTGCCGTTATCGATCGTTTGGGCGGTGCACTTGGCGAACTGATGCTGCGCGAACTCCAGCCGGAGGTTTTTTGCGATGAGGCCGGTGTCGTGCGCGTCGTCGGTCGTGCTCCAAGCTTCCGGGGCTTCGCGGACGTCGCATTCCACCAGATCCGGCAAGCCGGCGCTACTCATCCTGCGGTTATCAGGCACATGCTCAACATCATTGCGCGGCTCGCGGTCAATGTTCGTTTGTCCAGCCAGCGCACCGCTCTGCTCGACCACGCAGCCATCATCGCTGAAAGCGGTCGCCGCGGAGCGCCGGAGGCCTCTGATATCGCCGATATCGAGCGCAGCCATCGGGCAGCTCAACAGGCGCTAACTATACCGGTGTGCTGAAATACCCGCACCTCGCCGGCAGCTTAGGACGGATGACATTGCCCCCAACTTTTATCCAGCGTGAGCGAGACTCCGGGTTTGGTTTTTGCCTGTTTGGGCGGGTTGGGCAACGGGGGCTGGCGCGGAGCTTTGCGGGTTGCGCAGCGTCAGGCCCCGTTGCGGGGTGAAGGTGTGGGCGAACTCGGCAGGCGTCTGCCAGCCAAGGCGTGAGTGGGGGCGTTCGGTGTTGTAGTCCTTTTGCCAAGCCGTGAGCGTTGCGCGGGCGTGGTTCAGTGACGGGAACAGCGTCTCGTTTAGGAGTTCGTCGCGCAACCGACCATTGAAGCTCTCGATGAAGGCGTTCTGGGTCGGCTTGCCGGGCGCAATATAGTGCCAGTCGAACTTGCGGTCGTCAGCGAAGGTCAGGATCGCGTTCGAGGTGAACTCGGTCCCGTAGCACGTCAGGAACTCTTGGCCGCTTCGGGTTATGGCCGCCTGCGAAGCCCTCAAATCGCGCAGCGGGCGGCCATAACCGGCGCTCAGGTCTCTATGGTGGAATTGCGAACCACACACCACAGAGGAGACCAGCTATGACCAAGGTCGAGCATACTTCGGATGCCCCTGTTCTGGTAGGCATCGACATTTCTAAGCATCGCCATGAGGTGCTGATTGCCATTCCTGGCAAGACGCGGCGGCGACGCTTGACGATCACCAACACTCTTGAATATTTCCAGCGCCTGGTTGCCCTATTGGATGACTACCAACACCCGGTTCAGATCGGCTTCGAAGCCACGGGCAATTATCATCGCGCGCTCATGTATCAGCTCGGCATGGCCGGCTTCGACGTCAAGCTTGTCTCGTCCGTCGCCTTGGCCAGAACCCGCGAAGCATTGCACAACAGTTGGGACAAGAACGACCCCAAAGACGCTCAGGTCATCCTGCACATGCTCCAGATTGGTGCCACTCAGGTCTTTCAAGATCCGCTTCAGGCGGGGATCAACGATATCCAGGAGCTTTCAAAGACGCACGAAGTCGTCTGGAAGGCCAAGACCGAGCTGTGGCATCGTATCTTGGGACATTACCTGCCTCTCTACTTTCCAGAAGCTGCTCGTTTCCAGCGAAGTTCCCGCAGCGACTGGTTTCTCGCCTTTCTTGAGATGTTCCCATCGCCACACCTGATCAGCGCGATGAAGAAGGACGACTTCCTCTCTGCGGCATGGGATGTCGTCGGGAAGAAAGTCTCGAAGACCGCATTGATATCCGACATTTATGAGACAGCACGCTGTTCGGTCGGGCTGCCGGTAGCAGCCGACTCCGACGCGCTGCGGATGTTCCGAATGGTGCTGGCAGAAGGGCGTAGCCTGATCCGCCAGCGCAACGAGATCGAGGCCCGAGCTGTCGAACTGCTCTCTGATCGTCTCGACTACCAACTGCTCACGTCGGTCCCAGGCATCGGCCCGATCAACGCACTCACCATTCTGGCCGAAGCCGGCGACTTGCGGCGCTTCCGGCATCACCGCCAGTTCCTGAAGTTCTGCGGCATGGACCTGGCTACCGTGCAGTCCGGCCTTTTCCGCGGCCGAAGCAGGATCTCGAAGTATGGCAATGCCAGACTGCGCCGAACGCTCTGGATGGCGGGGCAGACGGCCGTGCTCCAGCGCGCCAACAGCTTCCGCGACAAGTTCGAACGCTACATCGCCCAGGACCGACATAATCCCGACTTGCGTCGGAAGGCCTACACAGCCATCGCCGCAAAGATGGCGCGCACCATTCACGCCGTGATCAAATCCGGCGAACCCTATCGCCCCTTCTTCTGTGGGGGCGAGCCCGAGCGGAAGGACCTCTCTCTGGTGAGCCGTGGAGGCAGCTTGCTGACCTCGTAGATAATGTTCGGGCCTTCCGCTTGGGATTTAGGATCTCGTCTTAAGGACGGTGAGGGCAGCAATCGGGCTGACCCTGTGTTCGGCTAATGGGAGAGACCACTTCTTGACGGCGGAGCCCGCTCGGGCAACCATCTTAAGGGCATCCAGTCGCTCGGATGCCACGTGATCTGACGCCTCAAGCAGCCATTTGCTCCTGACCTAGGACGTTGTCACTGACCACCGTGATCGGCTTGCCGCGAGCCTCGAACAGGGCCGCCAACTCCCGCGCCACCCTTGCGCCCGACAGGGACGTGTCAGCGATCAGGGCAAGGCATTCCCGCGTGCAGTCGTCCACCACGGTCAGCACGCGGAAGCGGCGGCCATCGGTCAGCTGGTCGGAGACAAAGTCGAGCGACCAGCGCTGGTTCGGCATCAGCGGCAGCGCCATCGGGGCGCGCGTGCCGATCGCTCGCTTGCGGCCCCCGCGGCGAAGGACATGCAGCCGCTCCTCGCGGTAGATGCGGAACAGGCGCTTGTGGTTCACCTCGTGACCTTCACGGCGCAAGAACACGTGCAGCCGCCGATAGCCGAACCGGCGACGGACCCGCGCCAACTCCTTCAGCCGCTCGCGCAGCACGGAATCATCCTGCCGGATCGCCTTGTAGCGCATGGTCATCCGACAACAGCCGATCACCCGGCACGCCCGCCGCTCGCTCATCCCGTGGCCCGCCACCAGATGCGCGACCGCTTGCCGCATCGCGGCGGGCGCTACCACTTTTTTCCCAGGAGATCCTTCAGACCGGCATTGTCGAGCATCGCATCGGCCAGCAGCCGCTTCAGACAGGCGTTCTCGTCCTCAAGCCCTTTGAGGCGCTTGGCCTCGCTGACATCCATACCGCCATATTTGGCTTTCCATTTGTAGACCGTCGCATCGCTGACGCCGTGCCTGCGGCACAGATCAGCGACGGAAACCCCAGCCTCGTGCTCCTTCAGAATGCCGATGATCTGATCTTCAGTGAACCTGCTGCGCTTCTTCTCTGGTCCTATCGGTTGGGCCAGAGTCTATCTCAAACTGGATTAGGCGGAGGGGGCAACGTCACGGAAAGCCGACTGACGGCAGCGCAGCAAAGCAGCTGCGGCATCTTGCAAGAGCAGCCGTTCGAACACCCTGCCGCAATTGATGCAGCATCACTATTTGCGGCCGGAAAAGCTACCCTTTCGCGACAACGGCGAACACCGAGGCCGCGTGCTTGCCCACGGTCCGCGCGATATCACTCAGCGCCTCGCCAGCCGTGCAACGTTGCCAGAGTTCAGCCTCCTGGTCAGGCGACAGGCGAGTCGAGCGGTTCGTGCCATCGTGGGCCCTTTCAAAACATCTCAGACCAAAGATGTTGCGTCGACCGATCAACCCCACTAGCCCTTCTCAAGACGCCGCCGGAAGCGGGGTAGTCTGGCAACGCAACTGCATGGGTCGACGTTGAAGTCCAGCCTGCACACTGAATCCGGTCCGCTTCCGCAGCGACAGGAAATGGATGGACGCTTGCCATGCCGACACTGACGATCACCCACAAAACGACCTACGCTTACAGGCATCCCGTCATGCTCGGACCGCATCGGCTCATGCTGCGGCCCCGGGAAACCCGGGACCTCAGGCTCATCTCCCTTGAAGTCGATGTCTCACCGCAAGCGGAGCTTGCCTGGTCGCAAGACGTGGCAGGCAATGCGATCGCCTTGGCGAACTTCCAAGGTCGAGCCGACCGTCTGACCATTGGAAGCCGTGCGCAGGTTGAGCTGACTGCCCCCATGTGGCCGATCTACCGGATCGCTGCCGACGCGATCAGTTATCCCTTCCTTTATTCCGACGAAGACTGGACCGATCTCGGCGCCCTGACACGCCCGCACTACGAGGATGATGAGCGCCGCCTCTCGCAATGGGTGGAAGGTTTCGTGTTCCAGCGTCCGACGGACACCTTGTCCCTCCTGAAGGATATCAACGCCGGCATATCCGCTCAGCTGGCTTATGAAAGCCGTGAAAGCGAAGGCACCCAGTCTCCACTCCAGACATTGTCACGCGGACGAGGGTCATGCCGCGATTGGGCCGTCCTGCTCGCGGAAAGCGCTCGCCACCTAGGGCTTGGGGCGCGTCTTGTCTCCGGCTATCTCTTCGATCCCGAGCACTCGCTCGTAGGCTCCACCGATTCTGGATCAACGCATGCCTGGGTGGAGATCTACCTTCCAGGCGCAGGATGGATCACCTTCGACCCGACCAATCGAAGCGTGGGGTCAGGCAACCTCGTTCCTGTCGCTGTCGCCCGCGATATCCGCCATGCCGTTCCTGTAACGGGGAGCTTTGGCGGCCCATCTGACGCCCTGATTGACATGAGGGTGGAGGTCGGCGTGTCTAGCTTGACCACGTCATAGCATCGTGACCCGGCATACTTACGAAGCTTGTGACCAAAGTAAACACTGGTGCGTTGCCATGCCTCGACTGTGTCAGAAGATCAGGCGCGCGGCGGCCTCCGCGAAGGTTGGTCATGATGACAAACGCAATTTACCCGCGCTGCACTGGGCGTGAACCCGCGTTCCAGGCTTGATCCCAATCCAGATCAAGACAAAGCGTTGTTCCGGCCTTCGACACCGGCCAGGTGAGTTGTCCGCCCAACTGTTCCGCAAGTGCCTCGATGAGCTTCATGCCGGTGCCAGAGCCCGCTGGAGCTGCTTGGGGAGTGGGGTAAAGACCTTTGCCGTTGTCGTGCAGGCATACGTGCAGGCGGCGGTCGGTTGCCTTCACCGAGACCGAGATTGTGCCTCCATTGTCGCCGAACGCGTATTTGAGACTGTTGGTGACGAACTCGTTGGCGATCAGCCCAAGGGGAACGGCACCGTCCGCGGCGAGGTCAACATCGGCGATGTCGAACTCGAGCGCGATCCTGTCCGCCCCATGCTCGTGCAGAGGGCATAGACCCTGGACGAGTTGGGACAGAAAGGGACGCAGCGGCAACTGGTTAGTTGCCCCGTTCCTGTAGAGCTGCTCGTGAACCAGGCGCAGGGTATCGATGCGCTCGGCCACGGCGTTCAGCTCCGCTCGCGCTTCATCAGATTCAGTCTGACGTGCCCGCGCCCTGACCAGGCTGACCACGATGCTGATGTGGTTCTTGACCCGGTGTTGCAGTTCCTGCATCAGCCGCTGGTTTGTCTCCGCAGCCCGCTGGAGGCTCTGCATCTTGTGCAGCCGATCGATCACCGGGCCAAGGACTGTCGCGTAGGTCCGCAGGAACTGGATGTCCCTGTCGCCGAACTTGCGCAGCTCCCGGCTGTCGACCTGCAGCAGACCGTATGGTTTCTCCCCCGGAAGGAAGATCGGCACGTTCACCAACGACACCACCCCATGGTCGATCAGGAAGTCGGCGAACTCGAACCGGTTCTCGTCCTGGATGTTGCGGGAGACGACGGGTTCCTGGCGTTCCAGTGCGTAGGTCTCAGATGAGCGCTCCGAAAAGTGCAGGCGCTCCCTTCCGACGATCCCCGGCTTCCAGCCGACGCCGGCCCTGACCAGCGCTGACCTGCCGCCCTCTTCGACCTCCAGGACCTTTGCGAGGTCGGCGTTGAGCGCCTCCGCGACCAGACGGCATCCCTCATGCAGCACCTCGTCGAGGCTGTCACTGCGGAGCACAAACTCGCCAAAGTCCGCAAGCACCTTCTGCCGGATCTGCATCTCTTCGACGTTCAATGAAAAGCCTCCTCGCGGAATCTGCCGGATCTCCGCCAATTGCACATGAGCAATCAGCCTTGGTCGCCCCACGCGTGCATTAGGCTCAGTAGCGCGGGGCCATGCAATGCACAACCTCCGGATGCTCTGCCTCGTGGTCGGGAGGGCCACGCCCGTGAGATGGCATAAGGAAAAGCCGCACAGCGGCATGGAGCTAGTGCTCCTGTAAGACGCCGCCAGCTTAGGCCCCCCTTTGCTGAGGGGGGACCCCCACATTTGGCCTCTTGCGGGAGCAAACCGTTATCGAGCCGGATGAGAAGCAAGGCGAATACGGGGAGACAAATCTTGTGGAGACATATGATAATGCAGTTCCGTGTGCAGAGCGAGACGTGTTCCTGTTGAAGCTCGCCAGAGCAAAGCATCGCCGGGAGTCGCCTCCTGATGAAGGAAGCTGCGGCTCAAGCTGCAGTTGGCCAGGATCTTGCCGCCCGTGCCAGGCGCCGCGTGCGGGTGGCTCGTCAGCCGCTCCTGGCTCTTGATCAGGGCCGACTGAACGGATGCAGCTGCGAGCTTGATCGCTAACGCTCTTCATCAAGCAGTTCGGGCACCTTTTCACCATGAGTGGCGAAGGTGGCCAGCTTCAATGCTCCGCGCCGGGACACACTCTGGCTCCTGCCGCTAGGCGAAGTGCCGCTGGATCAAAATGCGGACATGAGCGTCCGACATAGTTGTAAGGAAGCAGCAGAAGCTAGGACATGAAGTCGTTCATTTGGGCCGGCTGACGGCGTGCTTGGGTTCTCCAAAGAGAATGACCTCATATCCTGACCAGCCATTGCTCTCTCACTTCGTCAGGCCCCAGAACCGGGCGATGTGCCGCGTCGAAGAAATGCCGACCTCCAGCATGTATTTGCCCGCTTCTCCCAAACCCTCGGCTCCCTCCGCACTGATCGGCGTACCGTGGCCCATGGCGGTGATGATGTATTCTTCGATCACCGGCTGCCCCGCATCGTCACACCATACTCTATGGGGGAAGCCGTCCACCTCCTCCAGCCGTGTCGGCGGACCTTCGACATCGTGGATCTTCTGCCATTGCCGGACGATGGAGTCCGCATTGGAGCTGTCAACTGTCTTGTCATTGTCGCCATGCCAGACCGAGATCGTGGGCCAGCGTCCGGTGAAGTCCGACGCATCGCGCACAAGCGCGTCCAAGATGCGATCCGACGGCCCGCCATAGCCCTTCATGCGAACAAGCGCCTCCACCAGGTTTCCCGCGCTGCGGTAGGGCAATCCCGCGATGATCGCGCCTCCGGCGAAGACCTCCGGGTAAGTCGCCAGCATCACGGATGTCATGGCACCTCCCGAGGACATGCCCGTAATGAAGATCCGCGATGGGTCTACGGCATGATCATCGACCACTTGCTTGATCATCTGAAAAATGGAGAGCGGCTCGCCGCGGCCGCGGTGGATATCGCCGGACTTGAACCAGTTGAAGCTGCCAAGGGCGTTGTTCGACTTGCGCTGCCCTGGAAAAAGAAGCGCAATCCCGCACTCGTCGGCGAGCGTGGACCATCCTGATCCAAGATCATAGCTCTCTGCGGATTGGGTGCTGCCATGAAGCACGACCACAAGAGGACCGTTCTTCGGGAAGTTCTTTGGGATATAGGTGTCCGCGCTCAGGGAGCCGGGATCGGTTCCGAAACCGTTAAGAGCAGTCAGCCGGCCATGGGCACCTGAAGTTAACGACATGCGGACTCCTTGTTATCAACCCGAACGTTGACCAGCACAGGAATACACTGGCACTGGTGGCAGTTCCCGTTGGTGCCACCAGTGAGGCTGCTTTCGTAGCGATTAGCAGCTAGGTCGGCGATGTTGCGCAAATCAGCCCCGAGCATGACTGCCCCCTTTCCCGCCATTCTTCAGCGGACTGCTTCGATCTCGGCCCTGCCAAGGGCCGAGAAGCGGTTCATGATGGCGATGCGGATCTGGATTTCGGCGGTCTGGCGGGCGGGGTCTCGTGACATGATCCTCTCGCCGAAGAGCTTCAGGCAGTTCATCAAAGCTTCGACCCGACTTCGGGCGTGATAGCCGGTCCACTTCTTCCAGAGCGCCCGGCCCAAGCGCCTGGTTGCCCGCAGGATCTCATTTCGCGCGGCAGCAGCGGGACAGTCTTCTTTCCAGGCGCGGCCATTGCGCCGGATCGGTATGACGGCATCCGCGCCTCGGTCGATGATCGCGCCATGGCATCGTCGTGTATCGTAAGCACCATCTGCGGTGACCGTGCCGATCGTCTCTTCCGGCGGGATCTGCGCCAGAAGCTCCGGCAGCAGCGGGCTGTCGCCTTGGCGGCTCGAGGTCAACTCGACCGCGCGCACATCCCCGGTGCCCGCGTCCATGGCGAGGTGGACCTTTCTCCATTGCCTCCGGCGTGACGGGCCATGTTTGCGGGTCTGCCACTCGCCGTCCCCGCGGAACTTGATACCGGTGCTGTCGATCAACAGGTTCAGGGGCTGCCCGGACGCGCGATACGGGACCTGCACCGCGATCCGCGCCTGCCGGCGGCACAGCGTCGAATAGTCCGGAACCGGCCAATCAAGCCCCGCCATCTGGATCAGGCTTTCAACCAGCCCGACCGTCTGCCGGAGCGGAAGCCCAAAAAGCACTTTCAGGGTCAAGCAGGTCTGGATGGCAGCGTCCGAGAAGGTCTCGGGTCGCCCGCGCTTGCCGGTCTTGTCGGCGTGCCAGACCGTCTCGGGATCGAACCAGACCGACAGCGAGCCGCGCTTGCGCAGCGCCGCATTGTAGTCTGACCAGTTCGTCGTGCAGTAGCGGATCGGGGAAGGCTTCGGCATGCCCTCGACCTAACCCTCAGGACGCGCTCAGTGAATCCCCCTCACTGAGATGTGCAACAAGGTCGTCAGACCAGCTTGTCGAGGTTCTGGGTCGCGCCTTGTCTCCCGGGGTCAATGACCCGCATACCGCCATGCTTTGCCTGAACTGGCTGCGGGCCGGTCTGGTGGCTTTCGCCTGCCGCCCTCCGGCGCAGCCGGCGACGGCCGATGATCCGGTCCTCTACCGGCGTGTGACTTTTGAAGACATGTTGAACCGGTCCTTCGACAGAATGCGTCAGTATGTGTCAACCGACCGCAACGCGACGTTGCATGCGCTCGACGTCCTTGCGGACATTGCCCTGGTCACCGTGCGCCCGGCTATGGCCGGTGCATGCGTGCAGCAAATGCGCCGCTTGGCGGCATCAGCGAAAGAGGTCCTTGGCGAGGTGACCGCGCGCGAGGAGATCGAGGCAAAGGTGGCAACCGCAATCCAAGCAGTTGCCTCCCGTTGATCGCAAGAGTTCCTCGCAGAGGCCGCAAGGCTGATCGACCCCTCGCGGCGGTGCAAGCAGCGGCAATGCGGCGCGACCGAGGTCGCGGCCGCTCAGCCTGCGGGTTGCGGAGTGCCGCTCGTCGCGCCAAAGACCTGCCCGGTTGAATAGCTGAGGGCGGGATCCGCCAGCGCGACGTAGAGCGGCGCCAGTTCGACCGGCTGTCTGGCCCGTCCGGCGGGGGTATCTGCGCCGAAATGGACGAGGTTCTCGGGCGGCTGCCCTTTTGCGACCTGCAGTGGCGTCCAGATGGGACCCGGCGTCACGGCGTTCACGCGAATGCCGCGCGAGGCAAGCTCGTTTGCCATGCTCGTGGTAAAGCTCAGGATCGCCGACTTTGTCATCGCGTAGTCGATAAGGATTTCTGGCGCAACCGCAGCGACCGTGCTTGACGTGTTGATGATCGAGGCGCCTGGATTGAGATGCGGCAGAGCTGCCTTGGTCAGCCAGAACATCGCATTAAGATTGGTCTTCATGGTCTGGTCGAACCGTTCATCCGACAGTTCCAGCCCTGGCACCCACTGCTGGTAGGCTGCGTTGTTCACGAGGATGTTGAGGACGCCGAACGCCTGCACGACCTTTTCAGGAAGGCCCTTGGTATAGTCCTCGCGCAGGTCTCCGGGGAACGCGGCAAATTTGCGGGCCTGGCTTTCCACCACCCGCTTGACCTCCTGGGCATCGGGCTCTTCCACTGCAAGATAGGCAATGGCGACGTCGGCGCCTTCCTTGGCAAATGCGATTGCCGTGGCTCGGCCGATTCCGCTGTCGCCGCCGGTGATGAGGGCCCGCTTGCCGCGAAGCCGGCCGGTGCCTTACTAGGACTCCTCGCCATAGGCGGGGCGCGGGTCCATCTTAGGGGCCAGACCCGGCCAAGGCTGCTCCTGCTTCGGATAGGGCGGCTTCGGGAAATCAGCAGCCCGCCGCGTCAGGGTTCACCGCCGCTGTCAGCTTGGTTGCTCAGTGCGAAGGCCGTTTCGGTCGCAGTCGCGGCTCCCACCATCGCGGCTCCGGCCAAGAGGGCACGACAGGTCGGTTCGACTACGGCTATGGGTATCTCTCTGTCGCCGACATCGGCTGTCCGGAGACGGAGGCGTGCGAGGCTTCCAAAGCAGATATCCGCCGATACATATCCTCGAAGCCACTGTTGAACCCAGACATGGCGGTAATGCTCCTCGCAATCTGTGTTTCGATCGTCACGGCATCATTCACCACCGGTTTCCGCAGCTGGTTCATGATGCCGATGCAAGTAGGGCCATCGGCATCATGGGGCATCCTGAGAGGCGAACGGCTTACGGCTATTCGGCCGCCCAATCCTGGATCGCATGACCAACATGACCTGGTACCTCGAACACCGCCGCGTGCGAACCGCCGGGGATGATCGCCAGGTCGGAGCCGGGGATCTGATCGGCCATGTCGCGGGCAACCTGCACGGGATAAAGGGAATCCTCCAGCCCCACGACGACCAAGGTCGGCACATCGATGCTTGAGAGCATGTCGGTGAAATCAGGGCGTTCGGCCAGGGCGACGGCGCCGCCGATGAAGCCGTCGACGCTGGTTTCCTTCATGATGGCGGTCAGATAGTTAGACACGGCCGGTTCGTTCAAGCGCGTCTCTCCCGTTAGCATGTCCGGCAGCAGAGTGGCGATGATTGGCTCCTTTCCCGCATTGCGGGCGACCTCTGCCGTTCCGGTCCACAGCCCAGCCTCTGCGGGCGAGGCGGCGGCGGCATTGGTGTCGATCAGCACCATGCCTTCGAAACTTTCCGGTGATTTCTCGTACATTGACAAGGTAATAGGACCGCCCATCGACATGCCGCCCACCGTTGCCGTCTCAAAGCCCACGTGTTCCATCACAGCAAGTGCGTCATCGGCATAGGTCTGGATGCTGTCGGGAACACCGGGCGCCTCGCTCTGGCCATAGCCGCGATGATCGACCGTAAGCACGGTGAAGTCGTTCTGCAGCGTATCGCGAACCCGGGCAAAGAGGGCGCCCGACAGCGGGTAACCGTGGAGCAGCACCATAGGAGGGCCGTCTCCTGCCACCTCATAGAAAATACGTGCGCCATCTTCGGTTTCAAAGAACTCTCCCACCCGTTCTGCAGGTGCCTGCAGCGCGTCGATCGCCGGGACCTCCAGCGCCTCCGTCACCAGGGCCGGGTCAGCTTGCGTACTATCCGTTTGCGCGGCTGCGGGGGTTGCGGCAAGCGCCGCAAGTCCGATCGTGCAGCAAATCAATGTGTGGTGCGGCAT